>JACPVK010000397.1 GCA_016191795.1 Gammaproteobacteria bacterium | reverse complement strand
CGTGTGTGCAAACAATCCGGCTGGCTGGAAGTGCTGGGTTGTGGCATGGTACATCCCAAAGTATTTGAGCATGTTGGCATAGATAACGAACAGTTCACCGGTTATGCCTTTGGCATGGGTGTGGAACGTTTGACTATGTTGCGTTATGGCGTGAATGACTTGCGCCTGTTCTTTGAAAACGATTTACGTTTTCTCAAACAGTTTTCTTGAGGCTTTCACATGAAATTCAGTGAAACATGGTTGCGTGAATGGGTGAATCCCGCGATTGATACGCCAACGCTGGTGAGCCAGCTCACTATGGCGGGTATAGAGGTTGACTCCGTAACGCCGGCTGCCGGTGCATTTAGTGGCGTGGTGGTGGCACAGGTGGTGTCGCTCAACAAACATCCGGATGCCGATAAATTAAATGTTTGTCAGGTCAGTACGGGTAGCGGAGAGCTGCTGCAAATTGTTTGCGGTGCCAGTAATGTGCGCGCTGGTATGAAAGTGCCACTGGCGACTATTGGTGCGATATTGCCCGGCGATTTTAAAATCAGGCAATCCAAATTGCGTGGCGTGGAATCTTTCGGCATGCTGTGTTCCGAAAAAGAACTGGGCCTGGCTGAACAGGCTCAAGGTTTGATGGAATTTGCTGATGACGCACCGCTGGGCAAAAATGTGCGCGAATATTTACAGCTGGATGATCAATGCCTGGAAATTGATTTAACCCCGAATCGCAGCGATTGTTTGAGTGTGGCCGGTATTGCCCGTGAACTGGGTGTATTGAATCAGTGTGATGTTACTGCACTCAAAATCAAACCGGTTGCTGCCGGTAGTAAAGATGTATTCAAAATTGATGTTTCGGCACCGCAGGCTTGCCCAAGATATCTGGGGCGAGTGATTCGTAATCTAAACGTGACGGCGCCAACACCATTATGGATGGTGGAGAGATTGCGCCGTTCCGGTATTCGCAGTCTGGGTCCGGCAGTGGATGTGACCAACTATGTCATGCTGGAACTGGGGCAGCCCATGCATGCATTTGATCTGGATACATTGAACGGTGGTATTCAGGTGCGCATGGCGCGTGCCGGTGAAAAAATCACCCTGCTCGATGGCAAGGAGCTGGAACTCAATCCCAAAGCATTGTTGATAGCCGATGCGCAAAAACCTTTAGCACTTGCCGGTGTGATGGGCGGCGAAGGTTCCGGTGTGACCGACAATACCAAAAACATTTTACTGGAATGTGCGTTCTTTTCGCCGCTGTCTATTGCCGGGCGTGCGCGTGAATATGGTTTGCATACCGATTCATCGCATCGTTTTGAACGCGGAGTGGATCCCTCATTGCAAATTTCCGCTATGGAAAGAGCAACACAATTATTACTCGATATTTGCGGTGGCCAGGCTGGGCCTGTCATTGAAAAAATATCCGCCGGTGATTTGCCGCAACCCGCCGCTATTTTGCTCAGACGCGAACGCATCTCGCGTTTACTCGGTATTAACTTTGAAGATGCCGAGGTGCAACAGATACTCGGGCGTTTGGGTATGGCCGTGGAGCAGAGTGGCAACGATTGGGTGGTGACGCCACCTGCATTCCGTTTCGACATATCCATTGAAGCCGATTTGATTGAAGAATTAATTCGTGTGCGCGGATACAACACCATTCCGCGAACTCTGCCGCGTTATCAGCCGGAAATGAAAGCCCTGAGTGAAAGTGCACTCGCGCGCTCGCAACTGCGCCGCAGTCTGATTGATCGTGGTTACTTTGAGGCGATCACCTACAGTTTTGTGGATCCGCAATGGCAGGCCGCCATCAATCCGGATCTTAAACCGATGGTGCTGGCCAATCCGATCTCATCTGATTTATCGGCCATGCGAACCAGCCTGTGGCCGGGGTTGCTCAAAACCGCTTTATATAACCTTAACCGGCAGCAGCCGCGTATTCGTTTGTTCGAAACTGGCCTCGTATATATAAAGAGTGATAAGGGTTTGCAGCAACTGCCACGTATCGCCGGATTAATATGTGGCGCCAGCCAGCCGGAACAATGGGGCGAGGCGGCACGTGCGGTGGACTTTTTTGATATCAAGGGCGATGTTGAAGCCCTGCTGGCACAAACCAGCGGTGACATAAGCTTCGTAAAAGAATCGCATTCGGCCCTGCAACCCGGCCAATCGGCTCGCATTAATATCAATGGCGCCCCCGCTGGCTGGATAGGCGCCTTGCACCCCCAGGTACATAAACTGCTGGATATTGATGTGCCGGTCTATCTGTTTGAGCTGGATCAGCCGTCCATTCTGGTGGCCGATGTGCCGGTATTCGCCTCTTTGTCAAAATTCCCTGAAGTTAGAAGGGATATAGCTATACTGGTGGCAAGAAATATTGAGGTGGCCTCAATCTGCGGTGAAATAAGGGCTGCAGCCAGTGATGTGCTCAAAGAAGTTACATTATTTGACGTCTATACTGGTAAAGGCGTAGAGAATGGTCTAAAAAGTGTTGCTTTAGGATTGATTTTACAAGGTTTTTCACGCACCCTTACGGACGAGGATGTAGATTCGGAGGTGGCCAGGGTCATCGAATCTCTCCGACAAAAATTCGGTGCTACACTCCGGGAGTGAAAATGGCATTAACCAAGGCGGAAATGGCCGAGCGTCTGTTTGAAGACCTGGGCCTTAATAAACGAGAAGCAAAAGAACTGGTCGAGTTATTCTTCGAAGAGGTCAGAAACTCTTTGGAGAATGCCTACAACGTTAAGCTTTCTGGATTTGGAAACTTCACATTACGCGATAAAACCCAGCGTCCGGGCCGTAACCCGAAAACGGGCGAGGAAATCCCGATTAGTGCACGTCGTGTCGTGACTTTTCGGCCGGGACAAAAATTAAAACAACGAGTGGAAGAGTATGCTGGAAGCCAGCAACAATAACGAATTACCCGTCATCCCTAACAAACGCTATTTCACCATAGGTGAAGTGAGCGAGCTGTGTGGTGTCAAACCGCATGTGTTGCGTTACTGGGAGCAGGAATTTACCCAGCTCAAGCCGGTTAAACGCCGTGGCAACCGCCGCTATTACCAGCGCCATGACGTAGTACTGATTCGCCAGATTCGCAGCCTGCTGTACGATCAGGGCTTCACTATAGGTGGCGCCCGTCAACAACTGGTAGGCGACCCGATTGCCGCCGAAGCCGTAGCAACCGGTGTTGGCCAGGGCCAGGTTTTACGCCAGATTCGTATGGAACTGGAAGATATACTCCAGGCTTTAAAAAATTGATTTGTAACCCGCCCCTGGCGGGTTTTCGACTTTCAACAACCATCAATCTAGTGTAATCTTCGCGCCTCATCGGGGCGTAGCGCAGCCTGGTAGCGCACTTGACTGGG
>JACPVK010000419.1 GCA_016191795.1 Gammaproteobacteria bacterium | reverse complement strand
GCCTGGCAATATCCGCTCCCGTAAAAAATCAAAATGTTTGGGCTCGCGAAAAAAGAAAGTTTCGTTGGTGGTCAGCAAGTCCACAGCCATTTGCAATTCAGGGCTGTTGGCGGCCGTTAATAACTGAAAATAATCACTGTAACTCACCAGGCCGTGATGCCTGAGACGTTTCGCCAGTCGGCCACTGACCAGTGGTTTTTTGGCGATGGTCATGTGTATGCCGGCGGTGTCGTAAATCAGTTTTTGAAACAGGTTAAATTCATTATCTTTTAGTACCGGATCCATGCTGTTAACAACCCCACTCGAGCAGATTCCTGCGCGGAAGAAAACACGGCCTGAACTGGTTAAACACCCTGTTACGCTTCACCGGCAACCAGATCCACCTGGAAAAAATCCGTCAATTTCCGCAACTGTGCAGCCTGATTACTCATGCTGCCAGCCGTAGCCGCCAGCTCTTCGTGCGCCATAAATCATCAAATGCCGCTGGCGGCATATCCGGGTGGCGCACAATATTGTGTGGTGAGCCGATCAACTCCTCTTCGGTAAAGCCACTGATATCCAGAAACGGCTGGTTAATGTAGGTAATCCGGCCTTTTACATCGGTTTTAGACACGATGTAATCGCCATCTTTTATGTGTTGCTCAACATGAGTCACTGGCATGTTTATACGCATATGGCCAGGCCCTCTTGTGAAGTGTTATGCATGTCGTTCCATCTCAGGTAGCTGTGCCGCTTCCAGATTCGCGGCCTGCCCCACCACGGCCAGTTCATCGACTGACAACACTTTGTCAACATTGAGAATGATGACGAATTTGCCATTAATTTTGCCCATGCCCCGAATGAAATCCGTACGTATCCTGGCGCCGAAAGCCGGGGCTGGCTCGATCTCGCTGGCGGGGATTTCCAGTACTTCAGACACTGTGTCCACCACCACACCAATATCCTGACGACCTTCATCCGACAGCACTTCAATAATCACAATGCAGGTACGTTTGGTGACATCACTTTGTTTGCCGCCAAAGCGCGCAGACAAATCCACCACCGGCACCACGGCACCACGCAGATTAATCACACCACGAATAAATTCCGGCATCATCGGCACCGTGGTGAGCTGACCGAATTCCAGAATCTCCTTGATGAACAGAATGCCGATGGCGTACATCTTGCCGCTCAGGGTAAAGGTCAGGTACTGACCTTCTTCCGCTTTGGCAACTGTGAGATCTGCCGCTTTACGGGTTACAGGTAAGCTCATGGCAGTCTCCTAGAAACGAACAAATTCGGATTCACCCACAGCCGCCTGCATCACCGGCGATACCCGCGCAGTACTGGCTGCCGGTTTTGGACTGGGTGTTGTGGATTTGTGCAGGGGAACCACCTTGTGGCCTGATTCCACCTTGAAGAAAGCCATTAGCTGTTGCAATTGTTCGGCCTGACCACTCATTTCCTCGGCGGTTGCGGCCAGCTCCTCGGATGACGAGGCACTCTGCTGGGTGATTTTGTTCAACTGTTCCATGGCGACATTAATCTGACCGGCACCGGAAGACTGCTCTTCTGATGCGGCTGCGATTTCCTGTACCAGGTCTGAAGTCTTTTTGATGGAAGGCACCATTTCCTCGAGCAGCTTGCCGGCTTTTTCAGCCAGGCCAACACTGTTCTTGGCGACTTCGCCGATTTCCTGTGCGGCAATCTGGCTGCGTTCCGCCAGCTTGCGCACTTCTGCCGCGACCACGGCAAACCCCTTGCCATGATCACCGGCGCGTGCCGCCTCAATGGCCGCATTCAGTGCCAGTAAATTGGTTTGATAAGCGATATCGTCAATGATGCCAATTTTTTCGGCGATGGATCGCATCGCATTCACGGTTTCAGTAACCGCCGTACCACCCTCATCGGCTTCCCTGGCAGCCTTGGTGGCCATGCTGTCGGTAACTTTGGCGTTTTCGGTATTCTGGTTAATGGAAGCCGACATCTGCTCAACAGATGCCGACGTTTCTTCCACGCTGGCCGCCTGTTCGCTGGCACCCTGGCTCATATTTTGTGCCGTCGCGGAAATCTCCTCTGAAGCAGAAGACAAGGATGAGGCCGCGCCACGTACTTCACCGATAATTTGTGACAGCTTGCCAACCATGACCTGCATGGCGCTTAGCAACTGGCCGGTTTCATCGCGGCTATCGACTTCAATTCTGGCGGTGAGGTTACCCTCCGCAAGCTGGTTGGCAACCTTCACAGCCTGTCCGATAGGACCGGTAATCGAGCGCGTAACCCAGTAGGCCGCACCAAAGGAAACACACAGCGCAACCAGACCCACCAGAAGCATGATGGTGCGACCGGATTCGTAGGATGCCTGCGCCTCCAGGCCTGAATTTTCCATAATCTGTCCCTGGAATTTGACCAGGTCATTAATGGATTCCAGAAACACATTCAGTGCCGGAATAGTTTCACTCACCATCATCTGTGAGGCATCCTCACGCCTGCCTTTGGAGAGCAGTTCCGCAACCTGTTTAAAAGACGTGACATAAGGCTTGCGCCTGTCCTGCATAGTCGACAGTTTGGCCTTGCCTTCCGGCAGGTACAGCAGCTTGTCGAGTTGTTCGACCTTTTGATCGATGGTGGCCACGTTGTTGCTGATACGACTTTTGATTTTGGCCACGTCGTCGGAAGCCGTTACCAGAAACAACTCAAAACTGGCCCGCGCATTGTCATTGGCAATATCAATAATGTCATTGGCGATCGTCGACTTGACCCAGTCCTGGGTTGCCATTTTATTGGTGATGTCATTAACCCCGGCCAGTTCCCGAATGCCGGTTGCTATGATGATGCCCATGAGCACGACCACGGCACCAAAACTGACCGCCAGACGCACACCAATTTTCATGTTTTTGAACATAGTTTTACTCCTTGGGGATTAATTGAAATCAGGCAGTCGACAATGCTGCCTGGTGTTGAGAAGAGGAAACCTGCTTAATCAAACCCGGCACATCAATAATCAGAGCAACCGCCCCATTGCCAAGAATGGTGGAGCCACCTATGCCACGGACATGGCTGAAAATCTGGCCCAGCGGTTTGATCACGGTCTGAAAGTCACCCAGCAAACGATCAACCACCAGCCCGGCCTTATGGCCACCAGCCTGCACCACCACCACATTCTCGCGACGCGGGCTGCAACCGCCAGTGGCGAACAGATCACGCATGCGAATAAAAGGCAGCAATTCGCCGCGCAGGTTGAGGTAGTTGCCTTCACTATGGGCTTCTGAATCGGAACCATTGAGTTCGACGCATTCCAGTACCATGTCGAGCGGCACCACGAATGACGATTTTTCAACACCCACCAGAAAACCATCGATGATGGCCAGCGTGAGGGGCATACGCGTACGAAAGGTCGTGCCCAGACCGGGATGGCTTTCCAGCTCCACAGTGCCACGCAGGGCAGAGATATTGCGTTTAACCACATCCATGCCAACACCACGGCCAGACAAATTGGTGACCGCATCGGCCGTGGAAAAACCGGGTTCGAAAATCAGGTTATAAACATCCTGATCATCGAGTGACTGCGCTTCCTGCACCAGGCCTTTTTCCAGCGCCTTTTTCAGAATGCGGTCACGATTCAGGCCGGCACCGTCATCGGCCACTTCAATCACGATACTGCCGGAATCGTGGTAGGCATTGAGACACAAGGTACCCGCCGACGGCTTGCCACTGGCTAACCGCTGCTCCATCGATTCGATGCCATGGTCAATGGCATTGCGCACCAGATGCATCAGCGGGTCGCCAATTTTTTCTACCACGGTTTTGTCGAGTTCGGTATCGGCGCCGGTGATAACCAGATTGATTTCCTTGCCCATATCTTTGGACACTTCGCGCACCACGCGCTGGAAACGATTGAAGGTCGCGCCAATCTGCACCATGCGCAGACGCAGGGCGGAATCACGCACGTCTTCCACCAGACTGGTGAGCGTCGACACCGATTCAATCAGTTCGCTTACGCCACTGGCCTGTGCATGCAACGCAGTGCCGGCGCAGGCAATCACCAGTTCGCCAACCAGATTAATTAAATGATCAAGCTTGTCCGCATCAATACGCACAGAATGGGTTTCACCGGATTTGATCTCACGCACCTGGCTTTGTTTTTCCAGCGCCGCATCAAGCACAGACTGCGAGGTCATGCCGCTTTCCACCACGATATTGCCCAGTGGTAATTTGATATCGCGTTCTTCCATGGCGGTTTGCACCCGCAGGGCGGCGTCGAGCTCGGCACGGGTCAGTGAACCGCACTGCACCAGAATCTCGCCCAGGCGCATTTCTTCTTCCGGCAGGGCCTTGATGTGTTTGATGTAATCTTCCAGCCGGCTATGAGGAGGCAAAATACGCACCAGGCTTTCCTGGCGAATGAACTCAAATGCGTTTTCAATAGTTTGTTTGTCGGCGGTGCTCTGGAAACTGATTTCAAAACCCAGATAACAGGCTTCCGGATCCATACGTTCTGCCGGTGGCAGGGCATCCGCCAGGGTATTGATGCTGACAATACTGCCCAGCTTACCCAGATAACGCAGGAACGAAATCGGATCCATGCCGTCACGCAAGGAATTGCGGCTAAAACGCAGGGAAATATGCCAGTTATCGCTCGCTGCCTGGTCGGCGGAGTGAACGCGTTCAACACTGGCATCCTGACACTGCGGCAAGTTGGCGGCAGCCGCGGTTTTGGTACCGGCACCGAGCTTTTGCAAGCGTCGCGTCAGGTCATCACCCTTCATGCGCAGCACATCATCTACACCTTCACCGCCCTGCTCCAGATGATCAATCAGGTCACTAATGTGATCACCACTGGCCAGCAACACAGCAATCATGTCGCCATCGACTACCATGTTGCCAGCACGCAGTTTGTCGAGCAGGCTTTCCACGCCATGGGTAAAGGCAACAATCTCATCCAGCCCGAATAACCCGGCCGAACCCTTGATGGTATGCGCCGCACGGAAAATGGCATTCAGGCTCGCCAGCCTGTCGTCTTCGCGTTCCAGGCGCAGCAGTAGCTCTTCCATTTCGGCCAGCAGTTCACGGCCTTCGGCAATATAGGTACGCAGTGTTGGATCAAGTTCCATGCTGATCTCCCTGGCCACCGGATAACACAACCG
>JACPVK010000418.1 GCA_016191795.1 Gammaproteobacteria bacterium | reverse complement strand
GATATGAATCTTGCCTTGATTAATGGTATCGACAACGTGCTTGGACACGTCAACACCGAAAACATCAAAACCTTTGGTACCTAATAACGACGCTGTTGGCAAACCGATATAGCCAAGACCTATTACACATATTTTTTTATATTTAACGCTCATATTTTCACTACCTGTTTTGGAATTTTTAACAAGTCGGGTTAAAACCCGACTTACATATAATGTAAACCTACCATGTTAACTATTATTTCCATTTCGACCATACACATCTTCAAACCGCACTATGTCATCTTCCCCCAGATAACTGCCGGTTTGCACTTCAATCAATTCCAGCGGAATTCTGCCGGCATTTTCCAGTCGATGTTTCGAACCCAGCGGTATGAAAGTGGATTCGTTTTCTGAAAGCAGGAATTCGCTTTCATTGCAGGTCACTCTCGCTGTGCCCTTAACAACAATCCAGTGCTCAGCGCGGTGGTGATGCATCTGCAACGACAAACGTGCCCCGGGGTTAACAGTAATGCGTTTAACCTGAAAACGATCTTCCATATCAATACACTCGTAGCTACCCCATGGGCGGTAGGCTTTTTTGTGGATGGTAGCTTCGTTACGATTGTTCTTTTTTAAATAATCAACAATTTCTTTTACGTTTTGTGCGGCATCTTTATGCGCCACCAGAATGGCGTCTGCAGTTTCTACAATGACGTGGTCGTTGACACCTACTGCAGTTACCAAACGAGTCTCGGAGCGAATGTAGCTGTTGTGCGTATCAATAGCATAGACATCACCATGCACCACATTGCCCTGTTCATCGCTATTACTGACTTCACACAACGCCGGCCATGAACCGATATCGTTCCAGCCCATGTCTACGGGAATAATCACTGCATCTTTGGTTTTTTCCATCACGGCGTAGTCAATCGAATCGCTGGGGCATTGCTGAAATGTCTGTTTGTCGAGTCGAATAAAATCCATGTCTTTTTTTGCAGTTGCCAGTGCATCATGGCTTGCATCCAGCATGGGTTTATTGTGCTGCCCCAGCTCCGCCAGAAAACGTGATGCCTTGAACATGAACATGCCACTATTCCAGTAATAACCGCCATCGGCTATATATTTTTCAGCCGTTGGCTTGTTGGGCTTTTCAACAAAACGCTCAACAGCAAACACATTCGATACCTGAGTTTGTTTACCAGCCTTGATGTAACCATAACCGGTTTCAGGGGCATTGGGCACGATGCCAAACGTAACCAGTTTATTTTGTAATGCAGCTTCATAACCTGTTGCAACAGCACCGTGAAAGGCTCCGGTATTTTGTATAACGTGATCGGCAGGCAATACCAGCAGCACAGCGTCTTTATTCTGGCCGACTGCAAATTCTGCGGAAACCGCCACAGCCGGTGCTGTGTTGCGGCCAATTGGCTCAAGGATAATGGCAGAAGGTTGAACACCAATCTCACGCATTTGTTCAGCGATCATAAACCGGTGATCTTCATTGCACACAATTACCGGCGCGGAAAGGTTTTTAATTCCGTTCAGGCGCGTGATGGTATCCTGGATCATGGTTGATTCATTAACCAGTGCCAACAACTGTTTTGGCTTGAGCGCACGCGATAAAGGCCACAGGCGTGTACCTGAACCACCAGATAAAATAACGGGTATAATCACAGCTTCTCCATTACACAAATTCGTATTGTTCTTTAACGCAACATCACTATGTTGATACATGTCGGACTGAAGTCCGACCTACAAACCACAACTGTGCGCCTGACAAAATCGCCCAGAGCGATTTTGAACAGCGAAGCTGGCCCACAAGGGCAACGGGCAGGAGGCCCGGTGTAACCTGCACCTACAATAGATTCTCAGGTCGGTTATGCCGCCGTTTGTTCAAACGAAAAGTTGGGTATATCAGCTCTCTCTTTTGCATGCTCAACAGTAATAGCGCAGATATGTCCTGCACTATCAATATCCATAACAGTGTCTTCATCCAGATCTTTTGATTCTGCGACGTCGGCTTCACGAAATTCGATATATAGCGTGTCCGTATCCTGAAAGTATTTTATCTTCATGGCTTAAAACCTCTGTCAAAGAACGCATTGTGTACTGTAATACCATCATCAAGCAAAATAACACGCAAATATCGTCCGTTACTCTCTTTAATAGGTGCCCATCGACGTATTCGACCATCCTGCTGCACAACCTCTCTCACAGGATTATTAATAACCTGTTTTATCCATTCCATGCGAATAGCAGCACGATCAGGTCTCCGCCTCATTTCATCAAAATACTTTGTGCATTCCATGTATATCATCCCTGTTTATGTTGGGCTTCGTAAACTCAGCCCAACCTACGATTCTTATAAAACCATGCTCTGCGCCTGACAAAATCGGCCGGAGCGATTTTGAACAACGAAGCTGGCCCGCAAGGGCAACGGGCAGGAGGCCCGGTGTAACGCGCACCTGCAATTACCGTTCATGCGTGCAATTACGCTTCGCCAAACACACCTATATGAGTCAGCCTTTGTAGGGGGCGCCGTGCGCACCATGTAAATATCGGTGCGCACGGCGCACCCTACTTCAATCAAAAGCCGTGATACGTTTTATACCACTGTGAAAATTTTGTAATGCCTTCTTTGAGTGATGTTGAAGGCCTGAAGCCAACTGCTTCGTTTAAACTATCAATATCTGCATAAGTCGCCACAACATCACCATCTTGCATAGGCAAATAATTTTTCTTCGCTACTTTTCCGAGTGCCTGCTCAATGGTTTGAATAAATTCCATTAACTGCACCGGCTGGTTATTACCGATGTTATATAACCTGTAAGGTGC
The DNA here is from genome assembly GCA_016191795.1 of Gammaproteobacteria bacterium. Lineage (GTDB taxonomy): Bacteria > Pseudomonadota > Gammaproteobacteria > SZUA-229 > SZUA-229 > JACPVK01. Next base: position 1,293 of record JACPVK010000418.1, on the reverse strand, counting down.
ATAGCTGGTCGATGGATCAGGGGCATTAGCATCGAATGATTTATCACCTTGCGGGATGCTATCCATTATGCTGACTACGCCATCGACAGCATCATCAATATAGGTAAAATCACGTTGCATTTTACCTTCGTTAAACACATTGATTGCTTCATCATGTAAAATGGCGCGCGCAAACAATGATGGCGACATATCAGGTCGGCCCCAGGGACCATACACAGTAAAAAATCGCAGTCCGGTTGTCGGCAAGCCGTAAAGGTGACTGTAAGTATGTGCCATTAGCTCATTGGCTTTTTTAGTGGCCGCATACAAACTCACCGGGTGACTCACATCATCATGCACACTGAATGGCATTTTGGTATTAGCACCATACACACTGGAGCTACTGGCATAAACCAGATGCTCCACTTTTGTATTGCGACAACCCTCCAGAATATTTACAAAACCAACCAGATTGCTATCTACATAAGCGTGTGGATTTTTCACTGAATACCGTACACCACCCTGGGCACCCAGATTGATAACACGGTTAAAGCGTTCGTTATCAAACAATCTTGCCATGGCATCCCGATCTGCCATTTCCATTTTTACAAAACTAAATTTCCTGTAACTCTCAAGTTGCTTAAGGCGATCACGCTTGAGTTGTACGTCGTAATAATCATTCAGGTTGTCGATGCCGACTACATAATGACCTTTTTCCAGTATTGCTTTGGCGGTATGCATACCAATAAAACCAGCAACACCTGTTACCAATATTTTCATCGTACTATCCGTTGAACCTGGCTTAACGAACAACTTAACCTGGATATTTTATTTCTTTAACCAGCCTGGTAAGGACTTTTTACTAAGCCTGTTGAGAAATTGTGAAATACGACCTTCCTTCAACTCTACATCACCATAATCCCGATCACGGGTATAAGCCTTGTTAAGCACCGTTCCAATCACCTCTACTCCCTGTAACATTTCAAATGCGCGACGCAAATCATCACTCTTTGTTCCACCTTCGCCGACAACCACCAGCATGGCATCTACATGCGGTGAAAATGCCAACGCATCCGAAGCGGTGAGTAATGCCGGTAAATCGAATATCACGATGCGTGATGGATATCGATTCTTCAGCTCACTGACCAATCGACTCATTTTAGGCGAGCTCAGCATTTCAGATGAGTTATCCAAAGCGCTTCCGGCAGGCAATACAACAAAGCGCGGGATACCTTCTGGATGTATCAGAATTTTATTCAAAGAAACATCTTTTTGCAGATAATCACTAAGCCCATATTCAGCATGAAAACCAAG
>JACPVK010000417.1 GCA_016191795.1 Gammaproteobacteria bacterium | reverse complement strand
TGCCAGCCACCTTTGTTTTGTTGCCAGCGCACATTGCCAATCAGTTGATCCAGATGCCAGGTCTGTACGTTATTGTTCAGATAGTGCAGCGCCATACGCTCACCACTGACAACGGCATGCAGCTGTTGCACGTTTAGCTGCTGCCAGTCCAGCCAGACATTGGCATCGACCTGGCCATCGGCAGCAAAATCAAACCACTGCCAGTAATCATTGAACCAGGGCCTGAGCTGTAAACGGCTGACGGCAGCATACAACCGACCCTGCCACTGATCAGGCTGATCAATCGGACCTTCCATGTCGACCAGCAATTGCACATGACCGCCATAGCCCTGAGGTAATTCCATATCGATTGATAACTGATGATTCGGTGCGTCATTGAGCAAGGCGATATTCAAATCCTCAATCACCATATGCTGGTTATTATGTTGCTCATCCTGCCAGTCAAGACGAATGTCATGCAGGTATATAGAAGTGTCCTGCAACAGACTCAGTATTTCTTCCGGAATCTGCAACGGTCCGCTACCGGGTGCAGGCAATATTTCATCCTGTATTTGCCAGCGGCCATCGGCAAAATGTTTGATATGCAAACTGGCGCCATTAAACGCCACAAAACCAAGTTGTAATTGACGTTGCCGTATCGTTGCCAGCCAGTCAAACCCAACCAGAATTTCATTCACCTGCAAAATATGTCGAATGCCATCGGGATCGTAAAAATTAACACCCGAGAGTTTCAATCGCGGAGATAACCACCAGATCTCGGCATCCACCGTTTGAATGCTGACCGGAACACCCAGTTGCTTGGAAAGCTGCGAGCGGATTTTGTCGCCGTAATCGGTCACATGCGGTAACAGCATACGCAGTAAACCAAACATCAACGCCAGCAAAATCAGCAGTGAGGCCAGTAAAATAATAAGGCGATTACGCCAGATGTGAGTACGAGAAATCAAGGTAAAAAAGTATCAGTGTAAAGTTGAAAGGATAAAGGAAAAGCCGTGACTTTCCTTTGCTCTTTAGTAATTCGTGACTACGCGACCGTTGCAGTGAATAGATATTTGCATAATCCGCATTCAATCAGGTTTAAACAATCACCACGTCGTATTGTTCCTGGGAATATAGCGCTTCTACCTGTAATTTTACCGGTACCCCGATAAAATCCTGCAACTCTGCCAGACTGCTGGATTCTTCATCTAGCAACATATCGACAACACTCTGCGAAGCCAGCACCAGCAACTGATCAGCATCAAAAGCGCGTGCCTCACGCAAAATTTCCCGAAAAATTTCATAACACACGGTTTCAGCGGTTTTAATGCTGCCACGACCATCGCAGGTGGTGCAGGTTTGACACAGCACATGCTCAAGACTTTCACGGGTACGTTTACGTGTCATTTCCACCAGGCCAAGTGTCGATACATCACACACCTGAGTGCGGGCATGGTCACGCTCCAGGGCTTTTTCCAGGGCACGCAACACCTGGCGACGATGGTCTTCTTCCACCATATCAATAAAATCGATAATGATAATGCCCCCCAGATTACGCAATCTTAACTGGCGTGCTATGGCTTGTGCTGCTTCAAGATTGGTTTTGAAAATGGTTTCTTCGAGGTTACGACTGCCGACATAAGCACCGGTATTCACATCGATGGTGGTCATCGATTCGGTTTGGTCAAAAATCAGATAACCACCCGACTTGAGCAACACCTTTCGTTCAAGACTTTTCTGAATTTCATCTTCAACACCGTACAAATCAAATATTGGACGCTCACCCGGATAATGTTCTATCACGTTGGCCGCTTCAGGCACATAATGCGAGGCGAAGTCACTCATACGGCGCCAGGTTTCACGCGAATCTACCCGTATTTTTTCCAGGTCATCATCAATCATGTCGCGTAATGCGCGCAAATACAAAGGCAGGTCTTCATGTACGACAGAACCGGCCGGTGTTTTTTTTGCATTCTCACAAATTGTTTCCCAGGACTTATTAAGATACAAAATGTCCTGTCGCAACGATTCATGTGTGGCTGATTCTGCCGCGGTACGAATGATGTAGCCCGACTCACCCAGTAAATCGCCATGCGTTAACAACATATCCCGCAACCGACCACGTTCTTCCTCGTTTTCGATACGCGTTGAAACCCCGACGTTGGTTGAGTTCGGCATAAATACCAGATAACGCGAGGGAATCGTGATATGCGCCGTGACACGCGCACCTTTTGTACCCAGCTGATCTTTTACCACCTGCACCAGAATTTCCTGGCCGTCACGCAACAGGTCTGTAATATTCGGGCGCTCGCCATTTTCCTTGCCGTGCAACATATCTGATACATGCAAAAAAGCAGCGCGTTCCATACCCACTTCAACAAACGCAGCTTCCATACCAGGCAATACGCGAGATACCCGACCTTTGTAAATATTGCCAACCAGTCCCTTGTTGCGACTGCGTTCGATGTACAGCTCCTGCAACACACCGTTTTCCAGAATCGCCACCCGCGTTTCCTGCGGTGTCACGTTGACAAGAATTTCTTTACTCATGACTTACCTGTTTTTTAAAAGCCTTGACGCAAAGGCGCGAAGACGCAAAGTGGATTTTATTATGTATTAGATGCTTCGCGTTCTTTGCGCCTTAGCGTCAAATCTTTTTACTGACAGCAAGTAACTCGATACCAAAATCTTTCAGCAATTCTGCTGTTTCGAATAACGGCAATCCCATGACACCGGTATAACTGCCTTCGAGTTTGCGAATAAATACCGCAGCCAGTCCCTGTATGGCGTAACCGCCTGCCTTGTCCGCAGGCTCGCCACTATCCCAGTAGGCCTCGATTTCCGCATCCGTTAAGGTTCTGAACGTGACTTTGCTGCGATTTAACAAACATAAATTTTTTTGTGCATTCGCCAGTGCCACTGCCGTGAAAACCTGGTGGGTTTCACCGGATAACGATTTGAGCATGGCACAGCCGTCTTTTTTATCTTTCGGCTTACCCAGAATTTGATCTCCCAGCAGGACTATCGTATCGGCGCCCAGTGCTGACAAGGGTGGTGAACCGGTCTGGCGCAAAAAACCCGCCGCCGCTTTTTCCATGGCCAGACGTTGCACAAAAACTTCCGGTGATTCGCCGGCTCGTGCCGTTTCATCTACATTTACCGCCAGTACATCGTACTGCACCCCGATCTGGGAAAGTAATTCACGACGTCGAGGTGATGCCGAAGCCAGCAGTATTTTTACTTGTTGTTGAGTGTCCATGTTCAGGCTCGATGATAAGGATGATTTTTTAATACCGACCAGGCGCGATACAACTGCTCGGCAACGATTATTCTGACCAATGGATGCGGAAATGTCAGCGTTGATAAAGACCAGTGTTCGTGCGCCAGATCACGACATTCTACAGATAGTCCTTCAGGCCCGCCCACCAGCAAGGCAATATCCTGTCCCGATTGCATCCATTCACCCAGGCGTGTTGCCAGTTGCTCGGTACTGAATGCCCGACCTTTAACATCCAGCGCCACAATGTGCGCACTTTTGGGAATGGCGGCCTGCACGCGTTGCCCTTCTTCCTGCAATATCCGGGCGACATCGGCATTTTTGCCGCGTTTACCTGCATTAATTTCTTTCAGTTCCAGTCGCACTTCCGGCGGCATGCGCTGGGCATATTCGGCATAACCTGCCTCGACCCAGGCCGGCATTTTCTGGCCGACTGCCAGAAGGTGGATTTTCATGCCACAGACTACTGGTTGGCGACGCGTTTGCCCGCCGCTTCGTCCATGCCCCAGAGTTTTTCCAGGCCATAAAACTCGCGAACCTGCGGCTGCATAACATGCACCACAATATCACCCAGATCCACCAGCACCCATTCCGACTGCTCCTCACCTTCCAGACCCAAAGGCGTGGCATCGGCCTGTTTAGCCTTCTCGACTACATTTTCGGCGATGGATTTGACGTGACGGCTGGAGGTGCCACTGACGATGATCATGAGATCGGTAAAGCTGGTTTTGCCCTTGACGTTGAGCTGGACGATTTTTTCACCCTTGAGGTCTTCGATGGCGGTGATAACCACTTTCTTCAGTTTTTCAAATTGCATGCTGTCCTTCCAGGTATTGACCCAGGTAATGGTAAATGGAATCCGGTAACAGGTAACGGACACTCAAGCCCTGCCGCAGGCTTTCACGAATGCGGCTGGCGGAGATATCCAGCGGGGTGACAGATTGTAACAGGATCAGCCCGTGCAGGCTGTTACGCAGAGCGCGCGCATCATGGCTGATGCACGCTGTGATAGAAGCTGGCTGGCTGTGCAGGCTCGCCAACTCAGCTCCCGGCCTTGTCATGACGATGATGTGACATAAGCCAAGTATAGCCTGCCATTCATGCCATTGGGTAAACCCGGCAAAGGCATCACTGCCCAGTATCAGACACAATGTCGACTCGGGAAAGTCACAGCGCAGATCGGCCAACGTATCCACCATATACGAAGGCCCGTCACGCAGCAGTTCGCGCTCATCCAGAACAAAACCTGGTTCATCCGCAATGGCCAGACTGACCAGTTCCTTGCGGGTAGCCGCGTCCAGCCAGGGTTGCGGCCGATGCGGAGGCAGCTGATTCGGAATAAACCGTACTTCATCCAGCCCTGCCTGTTGCATGACCTCCAGTGCCGGCCGCAGATGTCCGTAATGAACCGGATCAAATGTGCCGCCTAAAATACCAATGAGCTTACTCATGATTGCACGTTAATTGTCCTGATGTCACAACGCAAGTATGACGGCCAGCGGGCCGAACAGAAGGGATGTAACGCAAGTTAATGCTGCGCGGCCAGCAACTCACAACATTCAACTGTCACCCGGTTTCTGCCGTGTATTTTTGACAGGTATAAACACCGATCGACTTTCTGCAACAAGGCATCATTGGGCTCACTTTGTTGCGGTAGACAGGTGTATACACCGGCGCTCATGGTACAAACCCTGGCGACGGATGATGCTTCATGCGGAATGGATAACTGTTCGACTTTTTCCCGAACGGATTCTGCAATAACCCTGGCGCCTTCAACGGGAGTATTAGGCAATATCATGGCGAATTCCTCGCCACCATAACGCGCCACTACATCGCCGCCGCGATGCACCGACGACAACAAAACCTGGCCAATTTTTTTCAGGCATTCATCACCTGCGACATGACCATAATGATCGTTATAGGATTTAAAAAGATCGACATCGGTCAGGATGACAGTCAAAGGTTCGTGTTGCCGGTAGCCGCGCAATAATTCGCTACGCAATATTTGATCCATATAACGCCGGTTGGCGAGTCCGGTTAAACCATCAACATTAACCAGTTGTTTTAATTCCGCATTAGCGTGCTCAAGTTCACGTGAAACATCGAGCAGTCTGTGTCGCATGGCGGCGATACGCTGCATGGCAATCATTTTGGCTTCAAGTACTATTTTATTAACCGGTTTGGTCAAATAGTCATCACCGCCAGCGTGTATACCGGCGGCAATATCTTCGGCATTGATGCAGGCACTCAGAAAAATAATGGGCACCCAGTCCTGAGCATTGCTGCGCAGTTTACGCGCCGCTTCATGGCCATCCATTTCCGGCATAATGACATCCATCAAAATGATATCGGGCTGCACTTGCGCGTAGGCGTCTATGGCTTGCTGGCCATTGCTGACAATCACCGTGTCATGACCCATTTCCTGTAAATAGCCGGCTATCACAGTGCATTCATATTTGGAGTCATCTACTAGCAATATTTTCATACCGTGCTGAATCCTTATAAAAAATCGAACATGCAGACCAAACAGTTACTGTCAGATTTTATTCATCCGACAGCTTATTATTTATATCTTCACCGGATCCAGCCCGGATATTTCATCAAAATCACCCGCCATCCCGAGCCTCCCCTCCAAAAACCTTGACGCCGAGACACGGAGGCGCAGAGAAAACAGATGAAAACTCGGCGCCTCTGGGCCTCTGCGTCAAAATCTTCCGGCTTTCACGGATGGTAACGCCTTGCCACCTTGTGTCGCGTTAGTTTCAGAGTCATAACAACAAACATTTGCGCTTTTATTTGCGTTAAGTCTTTTCTATTTTGGTGAAATATTCAGGCCAGAACAGGTAAAACAAATGCTTGCCACTGAAACACAGCGTTCGGCGAGATATTCGCGAAAACTTTCTCTGTCTGCTCTGTGTCTATGCGGCTGATTTTTTCTTAATCACGTACACGCATGGGCAGCTCATACCCGAATCTGCCCATCACCCAGCACAATATATTTCAGGGTGGTCAGCCCTTCCAGACCTACCGGGCCGCGGGCGTGCAGTTTGTCGGTACTGATACCGATTTCAGCACCGAGTCCGTATTCAAACCCATCTGCAAAACGCGTCGATGCATTCACCATTACCGAGCTTGAATCCACTTCACGCAGGAATCGGCGAGCGCGTGTGTAATCTTCGGTCATGATGGCATCGGTATGATGCGAACCATAAACGTTAATGTGTTCGATGGCTTCATCCAGTGAAGTCACAATCCGTATCGATAAAATGGCAGCAAGATATTCTGTCGACCAGTCTTGTTCCGTTGCGTTGTTAATATCCGAAATAATCTCGCGGGTTTTTTTACAACCGCGTAATTCCACGCCTTTGTCCCGGTACTGTTTTGCGAGATCAGGTAACACTTTTTTGGCCATAGCTTCATGCACCAGCAAAGTTTCCATGGCGTTACACACACCGTAGCGATGTGTTTTGGCATTGACGGCAACCCTGATGGCTTTAGCCATATCCGCATGCTCATCAATATAAACATGACAGACACCATCGAGATGCTTAATGACCGGCACTTTGGCTTCATTGCTGATACGTTCGGTTAAACTTTTGCCGCCGCGCGGAATAATCACATCGACAAATTCTTTTGCTGTAATCAATTCGCCCACAGCGGCACGATCTGTGGTTTCAATCACCTGAACAGCATGCGCAGGCAAGCCTGCAACAACCAGACCTTGCTGAATACATTTTGCAATGGCCTGATTGGAATGCATGGCTTCGGAACCGCCGCGTAATATCGTGGCATTGCCGGATTTAAGACACAGGCCGGCAGCATCGGCGGTGACATTGGGGCGTGATTCGTAAATGATACCTATAACACCCAGCGGCACGCGCATGCGTCCCACCTGAATGCCGCTGGGACGGTAAGCCATGCCACTGATCTCACCCACTGGATCAGGCAAGGCGGCGATCTGTCGCAAACCATCCGCCATTGACCTGATTCGCGCCTCATTCAAAGCCAGTCGATCCAGCATGGCAGTGTCCAGACCATTAGCCTTACCTGCCGCAGGATCCCTGGCGTTCTCGGTTATTAATGTGGCGGTCGAGCGATCTATGGCATCGGCCATCGCCAGTAACGCGGTATTTTTGGCTGCGGTTTCGCTGCGCGACAACAATACCGCCGCAGCGCGAGCCTGACGGCCCAGCGTTTGCATCATTTTTTGTATGGGTGTTTTACTCGTTTCAGACATATTCAGGCGCACAAACATTGATTTGATGGCGCGATAATACAGATTTCGCCCGGGCAAGTCAGCGTCAGGTGCCTGGGAACACGATTAGCGCTGGATAGTCTGCAGGGCCGAACGCAGGGCATGATCGAAAACAGAATGCTGCATGATGATGCCCGAGGCACCACGTACCAGTTCGGCGGCAAAGTCCTCTGCGTCTTTTTCCACCACCACATTACCAAGGTGATCAACAAACACCAGGGTGGCATCCTGCATCAAAATGACCGCCAGTTTGAGACGACGCACGGGTTTTCCTTCACCGTTGTAGACAATAAACCAGGCGCCGGGCTGTACATCCGCAGGCAACTTGTCGAGCTTGGCTCGAGCCGCCTTCTCGGGGGTTATGTCTGCGTCGCCTGCCGACTGATCAACTGGCTGCGCAGACACTTCCGGTGTGGTTTCTACTGTGTGTACCGTTTCGGATTCCGGCTTTTCATCCGCCGCTTTGGCGACGACCAGTTTTAAGGATTTTCTGGACTTGTCCACAACAGGGGCAACTTCATCTGCCGATTTTGCAGGCTCCGGGCTAACTGGCTCGACGGGCGCCTGGGCAGCCACAGATCTGGCAGCTACTGCGCGCTGTTCATCGAGCTTTGCATAGGTTTCGCGCAAGTCGCCAATCGCCTGCAGCCGCACGTCTTCCGGTTTATTGCACTTCTTCAATTTATCATCCACGGAATGCAGAATATCTTCGTAACTCAGGCCCAGATCCTCCAGGTCGGCTATCGAGTGATGGGACTGCACACTTTCGATAATTTTCGACAACACCATCAACATTTCAACCCACTCATCGTTTGCCTTGCCGTGTCGCAAATAATGATTAAACATCAGGCTGGGCCATATCTTGAGTACCAGTAGCCGAATCCCGGGTGCCAGCTCCTTACCCAGTGTGACTTTGCGTATTTCCTGGAGCACCACCGTCCGGGCATGAGCATGTTTTACCTGCTCCTGCGACTGCTTCTCGGTGCTGCGCGCCTGTTGATAAAGACGATCCGTCAGTGCCTTGATCGCCTCCAGCGCTACACTGAATGCACCAATGTCTTCGCGGTATTCCCTGAGCAGTTTTTTTACGATGCCATTGAGCTCGATATACACTTCATCTTTATGATCACTAACACCCACACCGGCTTCAGCAATACGATCAAGAAGCTGGCGTGCAGGATGTTTGTCATCAATGAAAAAATCCGCATCCAGCATGGCTGCTTTAATGATGGGAATTTGCAGGCTCAGTAACAATGCCTTGATGGTGTCATTGATGCCTTTGTCTTCGATAATGGCATCAAAAATGAGCTTGATAAAATCAATGGTTTTTTCGGAAATCTGGTTAACGCGTTTGTTAACAACACCACCACTGCGCTCGCCGATACTGGTCAACACCGCTTTTTTGATAGCGCCGGCATCAAATTTCAGTGGCACATCATGCGAAACATCCGTGTCGTTTTGAATGCCCGACAGGGCAGAAACCACTTCCTGTCGAGTGTAATAAATGGCTGAATCAACGCCGCCACCCGCTGCATCACCCGCAACCGGATCGCCACCCATATAACCCGAAATACTTTGACGAATGTGCCCGACTGGCATACCAGCCGATACGCGTTGGTCACCGCCACCTGAATCAGCCGCAGATGCCCGGGCACCCGCCACACCGGATGATCCTCCCGGACCATGGCCGCCGCTCACCGATCCAGCACCGCCACCTGATGCACCACCAGTACCTGATACACCACCAGTACCTGATACACCACCAGTACCTGATACACCACCAGTACCTGATACACCACCAGTACCTGATACACCACCAGTACCTGATAC
>JACPVK010000416.1 GCA_016191795.1 Gammaproteobacteria bacterium | reverse complement strand
CCTTGACGCTGTAATCTGTGACAGGTGTGTAAATCAGTTTGGCCACAGGCTTGTTCAGCAGCTCGATTTCCTGTTCCACGGTGGGTTTAACAAACTGGCAGGGGCTGAATACCATCGATGTTTGTTGCATGGCTGCCAGTTCAACTTCATCTATGGTGTATTGCAAATCAATGCGCGCCGATTCGTCATCACCCAGTATCAGACTTTCGTGAGTAGCCAGCAGTTGTGGTGGCTCGGTGTTGTAAAGGCGCGATTCGGCAAAGTGGCCAAGGATCTGGTTGGCTTCCTGTATGGTGGTTTTGCCCGGCGTAATGCCGAATACATAGACCCGGCCATCAATTAATGGCTGGATATTCCAGGGCGTTTTAGTTTGATAGGGGTTATCGGGACTGCTCATCAGGCCAATTAACAGGGCCATGCCGATAATCAAAATCAGAAATTTGTTATGTCTGGCCATGCTGTACTAATGGTTCGCCGGTGTTCTAAACGTACTTCGGGGATGACTATATACACTGCATTACTATAAATGTCTGGTTCTTCTTATAGTAGCATTCCATAAATTTGAGGAATTTCTCCCTATTCGTTTTTTTACAGCAATATGGCGACGCTGGGGAATGAATGCTGCTTTTATTTCTGTTGTGTACAGCAGAGGCTGTTAATTATCCAGTTCACCACTGGCTGTCAGCATGAATCTGTTTAAAATGAGCCACCATTCACTATCCGGCAACAGCGTGGCGATAGGCTAATGAAACAACAAGTCAAACAACCCGGAGTGTTACCACCATGCCAGCTCGCAATCTGAAATCTATCTGGTCCTGGGCAATGTACGACTGGGCTAATTCTGTATTTGCCACAGTGGTGATTGCGGGTTTTTTTCCGGTGGTATTCAAACAATTCTGGTCAACCGGACTATCGTCCGAGCAAAGTACGTTCTGGCTGGGCAGTGCCAATTCGGCTGCAAGTTTGATAATTGTGATTCTGGCACCGGTGCTGGGCGCGCTGGCAGACTGTAAAGGCTGGCGTAAACATCTATTGCTGGGATTTATGTCGGCAGGTGCCCTGGCCACAGCTGTTTTGCATTGGGCAGGTGGTGGTGACTGGCAAGCTGCCCTGGTGCTTTACATGATTGCCCTGATTGCATTTATGGCGGCCAATGTTTTTTATGATTCGTTGCTGGTGGATGTCAGTCAGGGCAGGAACATGGATCGTCTTTCCGGTTTGGGTTATGCAATGGGTTACCTTGGCGGTGGCTTGTTACTGGCTTTTTGTGTGGTCATGAGTCAGCAGCCTGAACTGTTCGGTTTTACGGCGGCCATGGATGCCGTGCTGTTTTCATTTGTGCTGGTAGCGGTATGGTGGTTTGTCTTTAGCATGCCTCTGGGGCTATGGGTAAAAGAATCCACGCCATTAGTGCAAAACCGGTTGCAGGCAGGTCAGATCTGGCGCGAAACCCGCAACACGTTTCGTCATTGTCTGGCGCAACGGGAAATCAGACTGTTTCTACTGGCATACTGGATTTATATCGACGGTGTAGACACTATTATCTTTATGGCGGTGGATTACGGCATGTCGCTGGGGTTTAGTGTTAATGATTTGATTACCGCCCTGCTGCTCACGCAATTTGTTGGCTTTCCCGCCGCTATTGTATTCAGCCGCGTCGGTGAGCGAATCGGTGTGAAAACCGCGCTGCTGTTTGCTATTACGGTGTACGGGTTGATAACCCTGTGGGGCTACTTTATGACGACACCCAAAGAGTTTTATTTTCTGGCCGTGGCAATCGGACTGGTTCAGGGCGGTGTGCAGGCGTTGAGCCGTTCCTGGTTTGCCAGAATGATACCGGCCGAGCGTGCAGCTGAATACTTTGGCGTCTATAACATGATGGGGAAGGCAGCGGCTGTTCTGGGTCCGGTATTGATGGGGCTGGTGGCGGTGCTGACGAATAATCACCGCTATTCCATTTTGTCGCTGCTGATATTTTTTATAGTGGGTTTTCTGTTGTTATTAAAAGTCAGTGCACCGGCATCATCTGACACGCATAAGTCAGACAATGCAACTTACGGTGCATAATGCATGAGTTCAACAGGCCTGATTTATCTGGTTGAGATAGTATGAGCATACTTGTTATTGATTCCACTACCGGCATATTGCCACGTCTTAAAGCAATCTTCGAAGATCGCGGCTTGACGAATCTTGCGCTGGCCAAAACCGCTGCCGAAGCCCGCGCCCTGCACGATGAAAAAGCCAAATCCACGAACAGCATCGATGAAATGACACTTATTATCATTGATGGCAAACTGGACGATGGTGACGGCTTCGAGCTTTGTCGACAAATACGTGACATGCCTGCCGCCGCACACGCCTACATAATCGTACTGGTAAGCAGTGCCGAAAATAAAACCGCCATCGAAAAAGCCAAACACAGTGGTGCCAATGATTATGCGGTTAAGCCCTATGATGGCATCGAGTTTATCAGGCATTTTATGGTTTATGCCTATCGTAAAACCGTATTGCTGGTGGAAGATGATCCGGTAATCGTCAAGCTGATTTCGGCGCTGGTGCATAAAAAACATCTGGAGCTGATCACTGCCGGGGACGGAACTCGCGGTTACAACCTGATCAATACCATCAGCCCGCCAAGACTGGTGTTGCTTGATATTGGTTTGCCGGGCATGAATGGTATCAAGCTGGTTGAATTGATTCGTGGCAAAAATATCTGGCGTAAAACACCGGTGCTGATGTTGACGGGCAGTAAAGAGGCGAGTGATGTGAAAAATTCACTGGGTGCCGGTGCCAATGATTATATTGTGAAGCCCTTTCAGATTGATGATGTGAATAAACGCATAGACAAATTTCTTGGCGAAGTAAAATAGACCGGGGTAACCGTTAAGTGGAAATTGTCGATGCACGCCAGGCATTTTTAAAACGAAACAAAAACTGCCTGCAGATTTATTTACGCCAGTTACCCCAGGCGCAATCGTCTGCGATTCAGCTATTGCCACTTATTTTTCATGTCAACAGCCGTCTGCTTCCCGGTTATAACGGGCCGGATGCGCCTTATGGTGTGTATGGTTATGAGCCCGAAAAAACCACCATAGGACTGGCCAGAAAACTCAATTCACGATTTCATGTGGAGCATGCCGGAATTCTGGGCAATGCACCCATAGAAGCCTTATTTGTAAAATATTCATTTCTAAAAAACAAAATGAGCCTGTGGCTGGTTCATGCCGCTGATATGAAGGAACAACATCAAAAAATTCTCGAAGACAAGCTTTACAGGGTAAATGCCTGGTTGCGCAGCCGTGATCTTGAAGCACAGGCGAATCTGGTGTCAGCTGCCGGCTTGACACAGCATGGCTTGCGTAAAGAGGCCAATGAATATTTTGCATCAGCAGCCTTGTTTCTCGATTCGTTTTATACAGAAAGCTTTTTACTGGCGGGTAAATATCCAGTGTGGTGGCTGGTGCCACCCGAGCTGGAAGAGCACTATGCGGATTTTGTCGACAAAATAAAAGTCGCTCGTTTTGTGCCGGATCAGGAATATATCGATCTGGGTGGACTGGCGGCGTCAACCCCTCATGAATTAATGAAGCAGGCAATGGATTGTGTGCATGATGTGCAAAAATTTCCCGAAGTCAGCTGGCCAAAGCTTTTATTGCTAAACACTATACAGAAGAGCTGGCCAAAAATTGATGGCACGGCCATACGCATGAAACATCATGTTTATCTTGATGATACAAGCAAGGAAGTAACTGCCGACAACATGATGCGCGAAGTGCTGTTTGAATCCATAGAGGATATGGGACAGGCGGATCATCTGATGCCGCCTGACAGGTTACTGGCTGCACTCAAACAATACTCGTCAAAAGGTGGGTTACTGGCCAGCCTGGTGCCACAACCTAAAGAGCATTATATACATCTCAAGCCGCAGGCATTCGATGCCATGCGATACATACAGACCAGTCGTGCACTCATGCGCGAGATAGGACTGGCATTCAATAAAATTATTGATCGATACCAGTCTCATGCGAAAGATGAGGCGTCGCAACAACAATTATCGCTGGCGCAGAATATGTTGCAGTTTTTATCCGAGCCCAAACAGCGTGTACCGGTTATTACAACCCGGCCCAATGCCGAGTTATTACAGGGGCGAGTAATATTTCGGCATGTTATCGCGCCGATCGAACACTGGAAGTTACTGGTTGGAGCGGTAGATGAGCAGGAAAAAATATTGTATGAATCTTCCAGTTTACTGGCTCTGATTGCCTGGGCATGGCTCAACTATGTTGTCGACAAATCAACGCAGGTGGCAGTGGACTGTCCCTTGCGTGCCGTTAAACAAATCGATGCACGACATGCGCTTGAAGTGCTGGTATCACATCTGGACCGTACAAAAATTATTGAAACCTCGCGTGAGGTTTTTAATAAACCCCGTGAAGTCCAGTATGCCATGGTGTTTATACATCTGGTCATGGATGAAGTGTTGCGTGCCCAGATTGAGGCTCTCGAGGAAAAATCCGCCAAAGAAAATACTGACCTGCCATTACAGCTGGAAAGTTTGATCGGACACTGCGAACAACTGGTGATGAGTAACTGGGGTGATGTGGAAGTTAAACGTTACGCTGGCGAATCCGGTGTGTTGCAGTGTTTATGCGACTGGCTGATGTATGGCGCGACGCTGCCAAAGCCTAAAGCTCTGCCATTACAGGCTCATGGTTATGCTGCCGGTGCCAGTACTTATCTGGCACAGCGCACCGGGCAGATTTATGCCGAAATGATCGATTTCTTTTTAAAAAAGAAAACCGGTCAGAGTCGGTTTATTGTCCGCCTGGGCGAACATTATTATTGTTTGCAACGGGATGAGCATGGCTTGCAGGTTAACCTGCTGGGAAATGAAGCGGCGCTGTTACTGTTTCTGGAAACAACGACACCGGAATTTGTTGAGACAGGTATCGAACGCATGTCGATGCTGGGTATGCCGCTACGTGAAATTTACCAGCGCAATAAACCGGGCATGGTGCAATTGTTTTATCGTGTGGCCAATCGAACATGTGATACCTGGATACTGGATGAGCGTGGGTCTTTATGTCACTTCAGACAGGACTGGTATGATCGCGATAGTTATTTGACGCGCTGGTTATATTTTTTGCGTAACGTGCGTAACCGCATGAAAAATATCAGTTACCAGAACCGCGAGTTAACGGCGCTTGAATTAACCCAGATAAGCAATAACAGACTTGGTGTGATTGAATTTAACCGAATTGGTGCCGAATCTGTCAATGCACAACGAAATTTCATGGAGATACAGTTGCAGGTTGAAGGCGCGAAAAATGGCGACAGGCTAACGCTGATATGTGACGGACGCTATTTTGATTATCAGACTTATACCTCATCGGTGATGACAGAGGCATTGCAATACATTAATGCGCGTATGATCGGTGAAGGGCGCAAACCGGTATACGTGACCGATATTGATGTGCCTTTACGCTTGTTTAATGTTAGTCAACGCGAAGATATACAGACGCTGCACTTTTTGAAGTATTGCCGTAATTTTGAAAACAGAATGAATCAGTTGCTGGGTATGGAATATAAATAAATTTTCTGATCTTGGAAAAGATTCGATGCAGAGACACGGAGGCACAGAGTAAATCGTTATTTGTAGGAGTGGGCCATGCCCGCGACAGGGTTGGCAAAAGCATTAGTCCGCAAATGAACGCAAATGTTTTTATGGTTATCCGTTTTGTGGGTCGGCCTTCAGGCTGACGCTT
>JACPVK010000383.1 GCA_016191795.1 Gammaproteobacteria bacterium | reverse complement strand
TGATGATGCGGTGAAAGAATTTTCCGGGGAACGCTTTGATGTGGTGCTGGGTATAGGCGGCGGCAGCGCGCTGGATGCGGCCAAGGCGATTGCCGGTTTGTTACGTGTCAAAAAATCCGTGATGGATTATCTCGAAGGTGTCGGCCCGGAATTGCCTTATACAGGCCCTGCAGTACCTTTTATTGCAGTACCGACGACAGCAGGTACCGGCAGTGAAGCCACCAAAAATGCCGTGCTCAGTGTGCAGGGCAAAAACGGATTTAAAAAATCATTTCGTCACGACAAACTGGTGGCGGAGTACGCCATTGTCGATCCATCATTACTGGCAACGTGTCCGCCCGATGTTATCGCCGCCAACGGTATGGATGCGTTGACACAGTTAATCGAATCCTATGTTTCAACCAGAGCCAATGTGTTTACCGATGCGCTATGCATCAGCGGTTTGCGTGCCGCGCGCGATGGATTGATAAATCTGTATAACAACCCGGCCGATCAGGATGCGCAATACAGAATGGCCTATGCCTCCATGCAATCCGGGATATGTCTCGCGCAAACCGGTTTGGGTTCAGTGCATGGCCTGGCGGCGCCACTGGGTGCGTTTTATCCGATTCCACATGGTGTGGTGTGCGGCACACTGGTAGCGCAAGCCACCGAAATTAATATTGATACCATGTTAACCCGTGAATCCACCAACCCTGCGCTCGATAAATATGCGCGCCTCGCCGAAGTGTTATTGCAAAAGCGGGTACGTAACAAACACGAAGCCTGGGAAACACTGTGCAAACAGTTACACGACTGGACTCAACAACTCAAATTGCCGGGTTTGTCGGTTTATGGCGTGGATGAATCCGGGCTGGATCATGTAGTGGCCAACGCACGGGGCAGTAGCATGAAAACCAACCCCATCGTGTTAACCGATGAAGAATTGCGCAACTTGTTGCGGGCACGGTTGTGATGTTTTTGCAGGGGCGGGCCATGGCCGCGACCTGTCTTTTTAATGATCAGACATCAACATAAAGATTAGACGCAGAGGCACAGAGACGCAGAGAATATAACTATCACCCTCTGAGTCTCTGTGCCTCTGCGTCAAATTTTTTTGAAGTTTTGTAGGGTGGGCATTGCCCACCACTTGAAGCATCGAAACCTCTGCTGTGCCCACCCTACGTTAGCTTTGGTCTTAAGTAAGAGTCATTCCCCTCTGCGTTTCTGTGCCTCCGCGTCAATTTTTTTTGAAGACACGCGTGTGGGAAAAAATTGCTTACCTTACGGATTAAATAAATATAACAGCAAGCAATGTTCCGATTAACGCGCCCACTGCCACATCTGTTGGATAATGCAAACCCAGTACTACGCGTGATGCGGCAACTAACAATGTAAAGGGAATTAAAATAATACCCAGTTCGGGAAATGCATTCACTGCAATAATGCAAAACGAAAAAGCATGCAGGGTATGGCCGGATGGAAAGCTGTATAAATCCAGCATGGCCGTACCCTGATGAATACATGGGTGGCTGATGCAGGGCCGCTGACGTACCAGATTGTTTTTCAGCAGTTTGTACAGAATAACGCCGGTGATGCCGGTGATGATCATTATGATGGATGTTTCAATCGCTGCCTGGCCATAGATCAAAGGTAAAACCAGTATCAGCGCATACCAGAACGCGCCATTGCCCAATCGGCTGACGACTGAGAAGAATTGACGGATCAGCGTATTGGCCGAGAATTTATTGAGTGACAAACATAATCTTAATTCATGCCTGTCCATCCACTGGAACAATTTCAGTGTGTCGTTGTTGGTCTGATGATAGGAATTTAACATGGCTAGCCACCTGTTTTTCGAAGTGATCAATAACGTTTTTCCAGTCTTTTTTTTCGGCACTGAGTCGTGCCTGAAGCCGTATTGAATGAATGAGTTCCCTGTCGTCAGTCAACTTGCAGGCGGCCTCGATGAACTGCTGGCGATTACCCAGTTCAACCACTACGCCGTTTTGTCGATTGCGTATATGCATTCTGGCGGCGGCATAATCGAATGCGAGTACCGCCAGGCCACTGGCCATGGCTTCGAGTACGACATTGCCAAAGGTTTCGGTTTCGGAGCCGAACAGGAATAAATCTGCCGAGGCGTAGTGTTGAGATAATTCCTGGTCGATTTTGGCGCCACAAAAAATAATATCCGGATGTTTTTTCTTCATGCGCGCCAGCAGCGGGCCATCACCCACCATTACCAGTCTGATGCCAGAGTCTTTCTGTTGCATGTGATGCCAGGCTGCAATGACGAGGTTGATGTTTTTTTCGGCGGCTATTCGTCCCACATACAGCACAACTCTGTCGTGTTCGCCTGCGCCCCAGGTTTTGCGCAATTCCGGGTCGCGATGCTGCGGATGATAAGTAATGGTATCAATGCCGCGCGTAAACAGGTCGACGTTCTCGATGCCGTGCAAGGTGAGTTGTGCAACCAGTGACGGGGAGGGTGCCAGTGTGGCGGCTGTTTTATTATGAAAATATTTTAAATAATAAAAAATGGCTGATTCCAGCCAGCCCATGCGGTAGTGTTTGCTGTAGGCATGATAATTGGTGTGAAAACCGCTCAATACAGGAATTTTCAACTTGTTGGCAGTTGTCACAGCCGACCAGCCTAACGGCCCTTCGGTGGCAACGTATATTGCCTGGGGTGTTTCGCTTTTCCATAAACGCATTAATTTTGCCGCAGCGGGAAATCCAAATTGCAAACCGGAATAGCCGGGTATGCTCGCACCACGTACATGGGTGGTGTTGGGTTCGAAGTGATGCTCGCTCTCGGTTTTCTGGCGTGGCCGCACAATATGTATCTGATGACCGCGTGACGTCAGTTCCTGTACCAGGCGAGCCAGTGTTTTAGCCACCCCGTTTATTTCTGGAACATAGGTTTCTGTTACCAGTGTAATGCGCATGATGTGACTCAGTCAGTTGTGACGTGATCACTATGGTGGTGGTTAATGACATTTAGATGAATAAAAAATGATGACTTGATGACAAATATCCGGGTTTGACCCGAATGTTACTGACTTAAACTTAAAGTTAGATGGTGGAGCGTTTAGTCCCCGCTATTATCGAACATAACATCAAAGGAAAAGCGTTGACGCGAAGGCGCGAAGAGCGCAAAGATAAGAAAAGGTCAGGCTGGACTAACGCTTACTTGTGAGAATGATATTTTTGTACAGTTATTCGCATGCGTTTTCAGATGTCTGTTAGCTCGCAAATGCGATATACAAAAATGTATAAAGGCCCAAACAAAAAACCTTTGCGTCTTGGCGCCTTCGCGTCAATCTTTTGCCTGGCCCACGTCCGGGCACTCTACCTTGGGCAAGTGCACGCAGACTTGACCCTGAGATAACTATTCTGGAGTGCGCCGCTTACCGGATCGAGTCCATATCAATAAAAAAACCCGGCAGGAAACCTGCTGGGTTTTAATCATTAAGCCTGTATTTAATCCCGGTCATACCGGTGTGTTTTTAAATCAACGCTGTGCGCCCTGTAAAGGTTGCAATTCCTGGTTACCAAATTTTGCAGCCGGTAACATAGTGGGCAGGCCAGTGGTTTTATCCTTGAGCGTAATACGGTTGAGTACCGGATTAACCGGGCCGTTCAAGCTCTGTAAATAATTCACCACCACTTCGGTTGCATCAAGTGGGCTGCCGTCAACATCTTTGAGCACAGTGATGTTGCTCGGTGCGCCGGTG
>JACPVK010000382.1 GCA_016191795.1 Gammaproteobacteria bacterium | reverse complement strand
GCTGCGCCTCCACTGTTAGGCTGGACAGCCATGACAGGCGAAGTTAATAGCGAAGCCCTGCTGCTGTTCCTGATTATATTTATCTGGACCCCGCCGCATTTCTGGGCGCTGGCCATCAAGCGCAAAGATGAATACGCACAAGCCGGTATACCCATGCTGCCTGTTACCCACGGCATTATGTTTACCAAAGTACATATATTGCTTTACACCTTATTGCTGTTGTCAGTAACACTTATGCCTTTTGTAATAAATATGTCGGGTCTGTTTTATCTGGCGGGTGCTTTAGCTTTAGGTATTGGCTTTATTTACCACGCATGGAAACTGTTTCGTACCGGCAACAGTGACGTGCATGCCATGAAAACATTCGGCTACTCTATATTTTATTTAAGCGCCTTATTTGCGTTTTTACTGGTCGACCATTATGCACGCATAGTTTTGCGCACGTTTTTTATTAGCTAAATACGTTAAATGGACGAAAACTTTTATACAGGAAATCTATACAATTAAATTACCAAACTCTACTAAACGATAATAGGGAAATACACGCACATTCTATTGCACGCCCGATGTACATACGCTAGCATCCGCGGTCAATTGGGATTTGGTTTACTGGATTGTTCAAACATTTTTTGGAGATTTAACCGGACATTGATTTGAGAAATGATGATTGTGCCAAACAACAAAACAATTAATTTCTCATCATAACAATTACGATTTTTTAAATAATAACCCCCAGGAGATAAACCGGCATGTTAGTGAGAAAGCTTATTCCATGGTTGTCCAGGCTACTAGGAGGCAGTTTGCTACTAGCAGCGAATTCGGCATATGCCGAATACGGACTTAATTTGCCACAAGGCGTAACAGAAATCAGTCGTGAAGTTTACGACCTGCACATGTTGATCTTCTGGATTTGCGTTGTTATTGGCGCGGTGGTTTTCGGCGTGATGTTATATTCGATTTTTCATCACCGAAAATCCAAAGGCGCCAAAGCTGCACAGTTTCATGAAAGTACAACGGTTGAAATTATCTGGACAGTTGTACCTATTTTAATACTCGTCGCCATGGCGATTCCTGCCACCAAAACGCTACTCAAGATGGAAGATGTCGCCAATGCGGACATCACTATCAAAATCACCGGCTACCAGTGGAAATGGCGTTATGACTACCTGGACCAGAACTTCGGTTTTTACAGTGTGTTATCAACACCACGTGAGCAGATAGAAAACACGGCTGATAAATCAGAACATTATCTGCGTGAAGTTGATCGTCCACTGGTGGTGCCCGTTGGCACCAAAGTTCGCTTCCTGATTACCTCCAATGACGTCATTCATGCCTGGGGTGTACCGGACCTGGCAATCAAAAAAGACGCCATACCCGGTTTTATCAATGAAGTCTGGACACTTATCGAAACCCCTGGCACCTACCGTGGTCAATGCGTTGAATTGTGCGGCAAGGATCACGGCTATATGCCTGTTGTGGTTGAAGCCAAGAGCATTGAAGACTATCAGCTCTGGGTTGGTGAACAACAAGCACTGGCTCTAGCCAGCACTGAAGATCCGGACAAAGTCTGGACCGCTGATGAACTGATGGCCAAGGGTGAACAGGTTTATGCCACTAACTGCGCAGCCTGTCACATGGCGGGTGGTGAAGGTGTACCCGGTGCGTTCCCGGCACTTAAGGGCAGCAAAATTGCAACCGGCCCGATCGCGGATCACAGCAACATCGTGTTACACGGCAAAGCCGGCACCGCCATGGCAGCGTTCGCTGCACAGTTGAGCGACTCTGAACTGGCCGCTGTGATTACCTATGAGCGTAACGCCTGGGGCAATAACACCGGCGACAGCATCCAACCATCACAAGTTAAAGCCGCGCGCTAAGTAACTAGCGGAGGATAAAAAATTATGAGCACTGCAACAACACACGACGCACATCATGAGCACCAGCCAAGTGGCATCATGCGCTGGTTAACCACAACCAATCACAAGGACATAGGTACGCTGTATCTGTTGTTCTCGTTACTGATGTTTTTCATTGGTGGCGCGATGGCAATGATTATTCGCGCTGAATTGTTTCAGCCCGGATTGCAAATGGTTAATCCGGATTTCTTTAACCAGATGACCACCATGCATGCACTGGTGATGATCTTTGGTGCGGTCATGCCGGCATTCGTTGGTTTGGCTAACTGGCTGGTACCGATGATGATCGGTGCACCGGATATGGCCTTGCCACGTATGAATAACTGGAGTTTCTGGATTCTGCCATTTGCATTTCTCATGTTACTGGCAACCCTGTTTATGCCAGGTGGTGCTCCGGCCGGTGGCTGGACTTTGTATCCACCGCTGTCATTGCAAACCGGTATGGCATTCCCGTTCCTGATTTTTGCCATACACATGATGGGTATGTCATCCATCATGGGTGCCATTAACGTCGTGGTGACTATTTTCAATATGCGTGCACCGGGCATGACATTTATGAAAATGCCATTGTTCGTATGGACGTGGTTGATCACAGCTTATTTGTTGATTGCCACCATGCCGGTACTGGCAGGTTCAGTCACCATGCTGCTGACTGACAAGTTCTTTAACACCTCGTTCTTCAACGCCGCAGGTGGTGGGGATCCGGTGATGTTCCAGCACATTTTCTGGTTCTTCGGTCACCCGGAAGTTTACATTCTGATTTTGCCGGCGTTTGGTATCGTCTCGCAGATCATTCCAACGTTTGCACGTAAACCATTATTTGGTTACAGCTCCATGGTGTACGCCACCGCGTCTATCGCGTTCCTGTCGTTCATCGTTTGGGGCCATCACATGTTTACAGTGGGTATGCCGATTAAGGGCGAACTGTTTTATATGTATGCCACCATGTTGATTGCGGTGCCTACCGGTGTGAAAGTTTTCAACTGGGTGTCGACCATGTGGAAAGGTTCGATGACATTCGAAACGCCGATGCTGTTTGCAGTGGCCTTCGTATTCCTGTTCACCATCGGTGGTTTCTCGGGATTGATGCTGGCCATTACACCGGTTGACTTCCAGTACCAGGAAACATACTTCGTCGTGGCGCATTTCCATTATGTACTGGTAACCGGTGCCATATTCGCCATCATGGCGGCAGTCTATTACTGGATACCTAAATGGACTGGCAATATGTACGACGAAAAACTCGGCAAACTGCATTTCTGGATTTCCTGTATTTCGGTGAATGTGTTGTTTTTCCCGCAGCACTTCCTGGGCCTGGCCGGTATGCCACGACGCATTCCTGACTATGCCGTTCAGTTCACCGAATTCAATATGATTTCCAGTATTGGTGGCTTTGTATTTGGTTTGTCCCAGCTCATGTTCGCCTACATCGTTTTCAAAACCATTCGCGGCGGAGCCAAGGCAACCGACCAGGTCTGGGAAGGTGCACACGGCCTGGAGTGGACACTGCCTTCACCACCGCCGTATCACAGTTTCACCACAGCACCGGAGGTTAAGTGATCGCACAACACATGAACACTGAACTCAAACTCGCACGTGCCAACATCCGTATGGCGATTATTCTTGGCCTGATTGCGGCCGGTATTTTCGCCGGATTTTGCTGGTCTTATATGACATGAGCGATACGGCGTTAAAACAAAACAATCAACGTCTGCTGTGGCGGATGTTGATTGTTGCTGTTGCCATGTTTGGTTTTGGTTATCTCATGGTGCCGATCTATAACGTGTTCTGCGACATCACCGGGTTAAATGGTAAAACAGGTTCGGTGGATGCGCAGTCACTGGACGGCAAGGTCGATTTGTCGCGCACGATTACGGTTGAATTTGTAACCAGTTTGAATGAAACCATGCCGTGGGAGTTTCGACCTGCCGTTACACGTATGCAAGTACATCCCGGCGAGATTGGTACAACCAGTTTTTACGCGCGTAACATGACCGGGCAAGCCATGGTAGGTCAGGCAATACCCAGCGTGTCGCCAAGTGCTGCGGCGGCACATTTTAATAAAACGGAGTGTTTTTGTTTTACGCAACAACGCTTCGAAGCCGGGCAGGGGATGGATATGCCGGTTCGGTTTGTTGTGGATAAAGATTTACCCATAGAAATTAAGACGCTGACATTGTCGTATACCTTTTTCGATATAACAGAAAAAGTAAAAGATACACTTTAATACAACGACAAAAACGAAACGCACATTAACGATTACTACCAACAATTTTCGGAATTACTGACATTAAGGGGATAGATATGACGCAAGCTCATGGCGGATATTACGTACCACACGGCAGTCACTGGCCTATCGTTGGATCAGTCGGTTTGTTTACCATGCTGGGAGGCTTTGCTGCCTTTCTCAATGGTGCAAGCACTATCCCGATGTTTATTGGACTCGCCATTATTATTTATATGTTGTTCGGCTGGTTCGGCACTGTTATTAACGAAAGCGAAAATGGCATGTACAACGACCAGGTCGATAAATCATTTCGCTGGGGAATGAGCTGGTTCATTTTTTCTGAAGTGATGTTCTTCGCGGCTTTTTTTGGCGCATTGTATTACGCACGTGAATTCTCGGTGCCCTGGCTGGGTGGCGAAGGTGCTAAAGGCAATGCAAATATCTTGTGGGATAACTTCAGTGCAACCTGGCCATTATTGCAAATGCCGGACATGGCCAAATTCGATGTACCCACTGCCATTATTGATGCCTGGCAAATTCCGGCTCTTAACACACTGATACTTTTGACATCCGGTGTCACCGTTACCTGGGCACATTGGGGATTGAAAAAGAACAACCGCAAACAATTAATTAGCGGTTTATTTGTGACTGTTTTACTGGGTGTGACGTTCGTTGGATTTCAGGCCTACGAATATATCCATGCCTATAACGATCTGAATCTGAAACTCAGCTCCGGCATTTATGGTTCAACCTTTTTTATGTTAACCGGTTTCCACGGTCTGCATGTCACCATTGGTGCCATCATGCTGGCGGTGATGCTGGCGAGATCTATCAAAGGCCACTTTACACCGGAACATCATTTTGCTTTTGAAGCCGCATCCTGGTACTGGCATTTTGTAGACGTGGTCTGGTTAGGCCTGTTTATTTTTGTATACTGGCTGTAAGATTTAACACCGTAAAAATAAAATGGCGCTGCCTCAAACAGGCAGCGCCATTTTTATTTAGGTTATTTCTGAAGGCGCCCTCATTACTGGCTGCCATAAAAATTAGCCAGGAAAAACTCCGTGTGGCTGTATCTGGCCCGTTGCAAAGGCCACCATTATTAATATAAACAAGATAACGGATAATACGATGCGGACAGTCAGCGCCTTAACAGTGCGTTTAGATTGCCCATTATCCTTAACCAGAAAAAACATGCCGGAGAACAGGCTGGCAAGAATAGCGATGAGTACCAGAACGATAAGTGATTTAATTAGCATGATACATTCTAAAATTCGGGGTGTATTGACAGTATACCCCAGATATCAGATCTGCCAGAAATCCAGATCTGTTGTGTAAACGTTAAATTGGGAATTATCCCGCCACATGCAAATCGGCTCTTTTGAATTTAAACCCGCACTCTGGCCCACGATTGCCGCACTGATTATTGTGCCAGGCTTTTGTGGCATGGGAATCTGGCAACTCAGCCGGGCTGTGGACAAACAGGAACGCTTGCAGGCCTACGTTCAAAGTGAACAATTCGGGCCGGCGAATATTGGGCTTGATCAGGTGTTTGATGCCCAGCCGGGTTTTCGCCAGGTGCGTTTGACGGGGCATTATGATATTCAGCATCAGTTTCTGCTGGATAATCAAATGCAGTCAGGCAGGGTGGGTTATCACGTCTTCACCCCGCTATTGTTGACAGATCAGCATGCAATATTGGTGAATCGAGGCTGGCTGCCACAAGGTGCAACACGCCTTGATCTGCCGGTAATCGCAACCCCGGAAGGCAGCGTTACGATTACCGGCATTTTGTCACCTGCACCCGGCTACGGTATGTTATTGGGTGATGATATTGAATCAGACAAAGTTTGGCCACGCGTGGTACAGGCGATTGTTTTAACGCGGCTGCAACGGGAAATGTCTGGCGAGCTGGCACCACAAGTATTGTTGCTGGATCCTGCCGAGCCGGGTGGCTTTGTCAGGGAATGGAAAATTGTGCAATTTGGTCCGGAACGCAATCGCGGTTACGCCTTTCAGTGGTTCAGCATGGCGGCGGCCGTTTTGTTTATTTACATAGGTGTTAACACGCGCCGCATTCGGCGAGTATCAGGGGAGTAACGATGTCAGATTCAGTTGATAAAGCCAGCCTGCGCAGCAATCGTATCAAGCTGCTGGTGATTATGGGGCTGTTCGCCTTGCCAGTTATTGTGGCTTCACTCTGGCACGCCAACAGCGACAGCTGGCGGCCGGCCGGCACCACCAATTATGGCGAGCTGATCATTCCTGCAAGACCATTGGCTGCGTTTAGCATGCCGGGTGTTGACGGTGTAGCCATCACTGAACGTTTTTTGACTGGCCGCTGGACGCTGGTGTATATCGGCTCGGCTGATTGTGCTGCAACCTGCCAGACCAGCCTCCATAACATACGTCAGCTGCGTATTGCACTGAATGAAAAAATGGACAGGGTGCAGCGCCTGTGGGTGTTGTCGGATGCCAGCACCACACCACCATCAAGCACACTATTAAATGAGCATCCTGGCCTGAAAGTAGCACGACCCGATACCGCCACACTGAACTTGCTGCTGGCTCACTTCGCCAGCGAAGATACATCCGTACCGGTGACCGAAAGACTCTACCTGGTTGATCCCCAGGGTAATCTCATGATGCGTTATCCGGCCGATGCCAAACCAAAAGGCATACTGAAAGATATTCAGCGATTGCTGAAAACATCCTGGGTTGGATAATTAGCCGAGTGTTTGCTTTTGGAGCCTGAAAACTACCCACATAACGAATGCCGCGTCATTCCCGACAGAAGCATTCGGGAATAACGGATGAAATAGTGTTGTTAGATTTAATCCTGGATTATTGTTAACAGTCGCTCATGTTCACGATGAAAGGGAAGACATGCTCAAGTCCGTTTTAGCGCTGCCACGCACTGTCTGGTTGATTGGTTTAATCAGCCTGGTTAACGACAGTGCAAGCGATATGCTGTATCCGCTGATACCCCTCTATCGATCTTCCGTTTTGATGGCCGGGCCCAGAGCACTGGGCATTATTGAAGGCATAGCCGAAGCTACCGCCAGTTTACTCAAGCTCTTTTCCGGTGTGATTGTTGATCGCACCCAACGCGCCAAACCCTGGATAGTTTTTGGTTATGGCCTGGCAGGTATTGGCCGCCCCTTGATTGCGTTTGTCAGTAGTTGGCCCTGGTTGCTGGTGTTGCGTTTTTCTGACCGTGTTGGCAAAGGCTTGCGCACATCCCCGCGCGATGCCTTGCTGGCTGCCAGTATCAGTGCCGATAAACGCGGCCTGGCGTTTGGATTACACCGCGCCATGGATAACGCCGGTGCGGTCGTCGGTCCACTCATCGCCTGGGTTTTGCTATCGCAAAATATGCCGTTAAAAGACATATTTTTATGGTCGATTGTACCGGCTGTTATCTGCCTGGCATTAGCACTGTGGATACGTGAGCCTGCCGTCGCAACACAACCCGCACATCATCCATTTGACTGGCGTTTGACTGACATGCCGGCCAGCTTCAAACGCTATCTGGTGGTGATTGCCCTGTTCACGCTGGGTAATTCATCGAATATGTTTTTATTATTAAGAGCAGGGGAGCTAGGCGTTCCTCAGGCGCAGATCCCATTGTTGTGGATGGCGGTATCCGCCATCGCCATGTTGTTTTCAACTTATTTGTCCGCCTTGTCGGACAAGGTTGGCCGCATTCGCCTGCTGGTGAGTGGATATCTGGCCTATGCGTTGTTTTATATTGGCCTGGGTTTAATGACACACGATGGCGTTCTACTTTTTATTCTGTTTGCCTTTTATGGATTGTTTATAGCCGCTACTGAGGGCGTGGAAAAAGCACTGGTTGCCGACATGGCGCCCACCGGCAAACAGGGCACGGCCTTTGGCTGGTTTAACTTAACAACGGGAGCATTTTTACTACCAGCCTCCGTTGTGTTTGGCTGGCTGTACGAATCGATGTCACCACTTGTTGCATTTGGATTTTCCAGTGGCTGTGCGTTGCTGGCGGCTGTGTTGCTGGTGTTTTGGGTGGGAGTTGAGCGCAATACCAATAGTGGTGAACATAGACGCAAGTGAAGAGCATAAAGAAAGGGTGTGTTATGGAAAGTCGTGTATTCAAAACAGGACTTGTTTGAAAACGCCGATATATCATCTGTATATTCTATTTAACATAATATACATTATGCGTATTTTGTTCAGATATAGGCCTGTTACGTGGTTCAATAAATTATGATATTTTCTTTATATTATTCAGTAT
>JACPVK010000381.1 GCA_016191795.1 Gammaproteobacteria bacterium | reverse complement strand
GGCTATTCTGGAATTGCGTCTGCACAGGCTAACCGGCCTTGAACAAGATAAAATTATCAATGAATTTAAAGAAATAATTGATCTTATTAATAAATTACTGGAAATATTGTCCAGCCCCGAAAAACTGCTCGAAGTGATCCGCAACGAACTGATTGCAGTGCGTGATAATTTTGGTGACAAGCGCCGCAGTGAAATTCTGGTGAGCCAGCTCGACCTGTCGATGGAAGATCTGATTACCGAAGAAGATGTGCTGGTGACGTTCTCGCATGAAGGTTATGCCAAATCACAACCGTTGACGGATTACGCCACGCAACGTCGTGGTGGTCGTGGTAAATCGGCTACGCGCATGAAGGACGAAGACTTCATCGACAAGCTGTTTATTGCCAACACCCACGATACCTTATTGTGTTTCTCCAGCCGCGGTAAAGCTTACTGGCTTAAAGTTTATGAGCTGCCCATGGCCAGCCGTGGTTCACGTGGTAAACCATTGGTGAATTTGCTGCCGCTGGAGCAGGGTGAGCGTATCAACGCGGTATTGCCAATTCGTGAATACGATGACAAACATTTCATCTTTATGGCAACCAGTTCCGGTACCGTGAAAAAGACCTCGCTGGATAACTTCTCGCGGCCGCGCACCGCCGGCATTATTGCGGTTGATTTACGTGAAGATGATGTACTGGTCGATGTGGCCCTAACCGATGGCAGCAAGGATATTATGTTGTTGTCGTCAGCCGGCAAGGCGGTGCGATTTGCTGAGTCGGCGGTGCGTCCTATGGGCCGTACTGCGGCCGGTGTTCGCGGTATTCGCATGGCGGAAGGTCAGAAAGTCATTGCTTTGATTGTCGTTGATGACGAAGCTTCTATTCTGACGGCTACCGAAAACGGTTACGGTAAACGCACCGTGACGACAGATTATCCCACCAAGGGTCGTGGTACCCAGGGTGTGATTTCCATTCAAACCTCTGAACGTAATGGTGCTGTCGTGGGTGCCGTGCAGGTGAAGGCGGGTGATGAGATCATGTTGATTTCCAATGGCGGTACGCTGGTACGCACCTCGGTGGATGAGGTGCGTGACATGGGTCGTAATACCCAGGGTGTGATGCTGATTCGCTTAACCGACGGCGAGAAGCTGGTTGAGATCGAGCGCGTCGAGTGTCTTGAGGGTGAAGAGGTAGTAGAAGCAGAGTAGCAAGTAGCAAGGTTCAAGCAAGCTGTTTTGTTTTCCTTGCTACTTGAACCTTGCTACTTGCTACACACAATAAAATTAATTTTATCAGTAACTTAAGAAATACTATTAAAGTAAGTTAAAGTAAAACATGAGGATCGCATATGAGTCGAGTTTATAACTTCAGCGCAGGCCCCGCTGTGCTTCCCGAAGCGGTGTTAAAACAGGCCCAGGCCGAAATGCTGGAGTGGCACGACAGCGGCATGTCGGTGATGGAAATGTCGCATCGCGATAAATACTTCATGTCGATTGCCGAGCAGGCTGAAGCCGATTTGCGCGAAATCATGGCGATCCCGTCCAACTATAAAGTGCTGTTCCTGCAAGGCGGCGCCAGCATGCAATTTGCCATGCTGCCTCTGAATCTGCTCGCGACTAACAAGAAAGCGGATTACATCCAGACTGGCCAATGGTCAGAAAAAGCCATCGCCGAAGCCAAACGTTATGGCACGGTGAATGTGATTGCCAGCACCAAGGATTCGAAATACACCACGGTGCCGGCGCAGGCCAGTCTGCCAACTTCCACCGATGCAGCGTATTTGCATTACACACCCAATGAAACCATCGTTGGTGTTGAGTTCCCTTATATCCCGCAAACCAATGTGCCGCTGATTGCTGATATGTCATCGACGATATTGTCACGTCCGGTTGATGTGTCCAGATTCGGTGTGATTTACGCCGGTGCACAAAAAAATATCGGCCCAGCCGGTTTAACGCTGGTGATTATTCGCGAAGATTTAATCGGCAAAGCCATGGACAGCACACCGGTGATGCTGGATTACAAAACCCATGCCACCGATGGTTCGATGTACAACACGCCGCCAACCTACGGCTGGTATTTTGCCGGCCTGGTATTCAAATGGATTAAAAACCTGGGTGGTTTAAAAGGTATGGAAGCCATCAACAGGCGCAAGGCTGAAAAACTGTATGCCGCCATTGATGGTTCCTCGCTGTATACCAACCCGGTCGAAAAATCCTGCCGCTCGTGGATGAATGTGCCGTTTATTCTGGCCAATGCCGAACTCGACAAAGCCTTTTTGGCCGGCGCCGAAAAAGCAGGTTTAACGACTTTGAAAGGCCATCGTTCAGTGGGTGGTATGCGCGCCAGTATCTACAACGCCATGCCGGAAGCCGGCATTGATGCGCTCATTGCCTATATGAAAGAGTTCGAGAAGAAAAACGGTTAACAGCAGGTCGACGCAGAGACGCAGAGACGCAGAGACGCAGAGAGTGAGTAGTAAGGCATTTTAATAAATATCTCTGTGCCTCTGTGTGATGCACAGGAAGTGCAAATGCCGCGCGCGCAGGAGCGCAAGAGTGGCCTCTGTGTCAAAAATTAAAAAAGGCACATAATGTTCACCATCAAAACCTACAATGCTATTTCCAGTAAAGGTCTGAGCCGTTTTCCTACCAGCCAATATATTATCGATCCTGCTGCCACAGCAGCCGATGCGATTATGTTGCGTTCGTTCAAGATGCAGGGTGAACCTGTTGCAAACTCTGTAAAAGCCATAGGTCGTGCCGGTGCCGGGGTGAACAATATTCCGGTGGATGAGATGTCACAACGTGGCATCGTTGTTTTTAATGCCCCCGGAGCCAACGCCAATGCCGTCAAGGAACTGGTGGTGGCAGGCATGTTAATGGCGTGTCGTAATCTGACTCAGGCCTGGCAATACACCACCACCCTGTCGGGTACCGACAGTGATATGTCGAAAGACGTGGAAGAAGGTAAAAAGAAATTCGTCGGTTTTGAATTGCCCGGCCGCACATTGGGCGTGTTTGGTCTGGGTGCCATTGGTGTTCAGGTGGCCAATGCCGCTACCGCGCTGGGTATGCGTGTTATCGGTTTTGACCCAACGATTACAGTACAAAGTGCCTGGAAGTTGTCCTCTAATGTTGAACAAATGGACAGCGCTGACGAGTTGTTCAAGCAATCCGATTTTGTCACCTTTCACGTACCGCTGGTGGAATCCACCAAACACCTGGCAAATGCCAGGCGTCTGGCCACCATGAAAGATGGCGCGGTGATTTTAAATTTTGCACGTGAAGGCATAGTTGACGATGCTGCCGTTCTGGCCGCGATTGAAACGGGCAAGGTGCATGCATTCGTGACCGATTTTCCGTCCAATTTATTACTCGGAAAAAAAGGTGTCATCACCTTCCCGCATCTGGGTGCTTCGACCAATGAAGCCGAGGAAAACTGCGCCATGATGATCGCCGACCAGCTGCGGGATTTTCTGGAAAACGGCAACATTACCAACTCGGTAAATTTTCCCAATATTCGCATGTCACGCGACGGCAAGGCTCGCCTGGCAATTGCCAATACCAATCAGCCGGACATGATCGGGCAAATTTCGCATATCATTGGTCAGGCCGAATGTAATATCCTGCATATGAGCAATGAATCCAGGGGTCAGCTGGCCTACACCTTAATTGATCTGGACTTGCAGCCCAAACAGCAAATGGTTGATCGTATTAAATCCATACCCGGTGTGCTCAACGTTCGTGTGATCTGATCTTTATGACTGAATCGAAGAATGCAAAACCGAAGAATGCTGAATCCATGAATGACGAACCCATGAATGTTGAACAGCAGCAACTCAAGGCGATACGCGAGAAAATTGATGAGCTGGATAATCAGATCCAGGCGTTGATCAACGAGCGTGCACGTTGTGCACAACAGGTTGCCAGCATCAAGGTACAGGCTGGTGACACAGGTAATTTTTATCGTGCTGAACGTGAAGCCCAGGTGTTGCGCAACATCGAGACTCGCAACACCGGTCCATTAGGTAATAAGGAAATGGCGCGTTTGTTTCGGGAAATCATGTCGGCGTGTCTGGCATTAGAGCGTCCGATCAAGGTGGCATTTCTGGGTCCTTCCGGCACCTACAACCATGTAGCAACGCTCAAGCATTTTGGTGGTTCAATCGAAGAAGCCCCGGTCAG
>JACPVK010000380.1 GCA_016191795.1 Gammaproteobacteria bacterium | reverse complement strand
TGTCACTTGCTACTTGAACCTTGCTACTTTTCGATGGGTTTCGCTGCGCGCCACCCATCCTACTTTGAACCAGCCAGCCTGAAGCCAGTCCACAAAAATTGGGAGGCGACCTGCACCAGCCACACCCCGGCGCCCGAGATCACTGCTACCGTTGCTCCCTTCCGGGCCTGGCGGGGTTTACAGCTCATCGTCGCGGGGGAACCCATGCAGGTCACCATAGAGGCGGCGATTATCCCGGCTTTACTCCGTGCTTTCAACTTACATCCACCCTGCATTCAAAGTATTGACCCTGTCACCGCGCTGGGATAGGCTTCGCGCCCTTAATTCATGTTATTGGGATTAAGCGAGTTCGAGCACGCAGCGTGCTCCGGTGCGTCACTAGCCACGACACATCGTGAATATAATGAACTTCCATTTACTGGAGAAGTGTCCGAGCGGCTGAAGGAGCACGCCTGGAAAGTGTGTATACGCTAAAACGTATCAAGGGTTCGAATCCCTTCTTCTCCGCCAAATAAACAACCCCGCATGCCGGGGTTTTTTATTGGGTGGAGAAGAAGGGATGAGAATCGGTTCGACAAATTCGCCTGGAGCGAATTTGAATGAGCGTAGCAAGCCCAAAGGGTGAGGCGCAAGGGTGAGCAGCATGCTGCGAACGCCTGCACACGGATGTGCAGGCAGGACTTCTTGCGAAGCATGGAATGCGTAGCAAAGAAGCGCCGAATAATCCCGCCTTCTCCGCCAAATAAAAAAGCCCCGCATGCCGGGGTTTTTTATTCTTGTTACACAAAACGCTGCTGGTTAACGATAAAACATTTTTCAGTCAGCGTTTCGCCGGATTCTTCAACAGTTTTCGTTGCAAGGTACGCCGGTGCATATTCAAACTGCGTGCCGCGGCAGAAATATTGCCATCGTGTTCGGTTAACACACGCTGGATATGCTCCCACTCCACTCGTGGTACTGACATGGGCGCGGCTGCCGGTTCGGTTTCAACATCGCCTGTTTCGCGTCCAAATGCGGCAACTATTTCATCGGCGTCAGCGGGTTTGGCAAGGTAATGCGTGGCGCCGAGTTTAATGGCTTCAACAGCCGTGGCGACACTGGCGAAACCGGTTAGCATGACAATACGCATATCCGGATTTAATTGTTTGAGTTGCGATACCAGAACCAGACCCGACGGGCCTGGCATTTTTAAATCCACCACGGCAAATTGCGGAACTGTTTCACTGGCGAGTTGTATGGCCGCTTCTGCATCTTCCGCGCTGCGCACAGCATAGCCGCGTTTTTGCATGGCGCGCGCCAGCACTTTGCGAAACACTTCATCATCATCAACCAGTAACAGATTGTTCGCCTGATTTATCATACATTCACCTGCAGGGCCTGCACGGGAATTCGAATATGGACAACAGCTCCACGTTGCTCACGATTGGCAATACTCATGGTACCACCCAGGCCTTCAATGACGGTGCGCGATAAATAAATCCCCAGACCCTGTCCATGCGGCTTGGTGGTTACAAACGGTTCGCCAATATTGTGTTGTTCGGGCAAGCCGTTGCCGTGATCAAGAATTTGTAAATCCAGCTCACGCGTATTGCCGCTTGCCACCACCTCAATCCCGGCGGGAGAAGCTTCAGCCGCGTTGTCGAGTAAATGGGTAATCGCCTGACTCAGGGTCCGTTCTGCCAGAATATTTTTGATTTCGTCTACGCCATCCAGTTTCACAGTTAAGGGCGTTACCGGATGCAGCTCCTGCCAGCGTTCAAACACATCCTGAAGAAAGATTTGCAATGACATAGCACTGGCTGAATCAGCTCGCGGCTGGCCGTGCAATTTTGCCATGGATGACAAAATATCCTTGCAGCGATCTACCTGCTGGCGTAATAACTGCAAGCCATCTTTTAAATCAGCATCGCCCTGATGTTCCACTTCCATCTCCCTGGTTAACACCGCCATGGTGGCCAGGGGCGTACCCAGCTCGTGAGCTGCGCCGGCGGCCAGCGCACCCAGTGCGACAACACGCTCCTGTTCAAACATTTTTTCACGTGCCTGCGAAAGTTGTCGCTCACGATCACGCAGGGCGCTGCTCAAACGCACCACAAAATGCGCAACAATTCCCGCACTGAATACAAAACCAAACCACATACCGTACAGGTGTAAATTAAACGCATTGGTATGCCCATCATGCACATGTTCAAGCGGTACGTTCCAGAATATCAATGTGGCATAACACCCAATGGTAATCGCCGTGGTCACCCAGGCATAAAATGACGGCAAAATAATTGCGGCCACGATTAACGGTAGCAAATAGGCCCAGATCAATGGATTGGCATAACCGCCGGTGAGATAAAAAATGGCTGTCAGTGCCGCGATATCCAGAAAAATATGCCCGAAGAATTCCGCATCACCAACTGGCCGCTCTCGACGTAAACGCATGGCGGTAAATATATTGGTGAGGAGTTGTAATGCCATGACAATGGCAACAGCGGTCAGTGACGCGCGCATACCGATGGCATAAAAAATGATCAACAACACCACTTCGATGAAAAATACCGAGCCGCGCATGGCCAGCAGCAACGCCAGATGATTGGAGCCCGGAGATGAATATTGAAGCGGTTTAGACATGATGGTCGTGCCATTATCCCATTGCAATTACAAAACGCGATGCACTGAATACCGCATATGCAAAAACAATGCAAGTTGCCATCACACAACTCCGGGTGATATCCGGAAACTGACAAAAACACCTTTATTAGCAGATTATTATTTTTGTCTTGCCAACTTTTATCCCGGATGGTCTGTGCCACAGAAGAACTGAACTTACGCAACAAAGAACATTAATTTGTTTCGTGTTGATTCCTCTCTTGACACAGATCAAGGAGCGCCGGTATTCATAATAATACGGTACTCACGCTGCGACAAAATGCCGCAGGCCCCATTACAACCACTGCGTGAGGAAACCGCCATGACTACCGACAATAAAAATACCGACGATAAAAACGTCCCCGAATCAGCACCGACGGATGAAACCCGCAGAAAATTTCTTGGCGCCACCGCATTGCTGGCGGGTGGCGGTATGGCCATGGGGCTGGTCGGTTGCAAAAACTCCGGCGATTCTGCTTCCGGTTCTGCCAGTAGTGGCCAGTCAGCCGCGCATGGCAAATTTGAAGTAGCACCCGGCAAACTCGACGATTATTATATTTTTTCCAGTGCCGGCCATAATGGCGAAGTGCGTATTTACGGCTGTCCTTCCGGCCGCACCCTCAAACGCATTCCGGTTTTCAATCTCGATCCAATGGTAGGCTGGGGCATTACCAATGAATCGAAAAAAATCATTGGCACCAAACCTGATGGCAGCCTGAAATACACCACCGGTGATACCCATCACGTTCACGGCTCTTACACTGATGGCACCTACGACAGTAAATACCTGTGGGTTAACGACAAACTGAATAACCGTCTGGCGCGTATTCGCATGGACAGAATGGAATGCGATGCCATCACTGAAATTCCTAATGTACAGGGCTTTCATGGCATGTTCCCTGACAAGCGTGATCCGGTCGATCCCGCTATCAACCACACCACGCGCGTTTTCTGCGGAGCTGAATTCCACACCCCGCAAGTTAATGATGGCCGCGACCTCCGCAACCCTGAAAAATGGTTTTGCCTGTTCACCTGTATTGATGCAGAAAGCATGGAAGTGCGCTGGCAGGTAAAAGTTGACGGCAACATGGATTTGTGCGCCACTTCCTACGACGGCAAACTCGCTGCCATTAATCAGTACAACACTGAAAATGGCTCAGTACTGGGTGAGATGATGTCTGCTGAACATGATGCCGTATTGTTCATCAACATTGCACGCGTGGAAGCCGCTATCAAGGCCGGTAAATCCTTTACGAGCGGCAGCTCCAAAGTACCGGTGGTCGATGGCACCAAAAAAGCCAACCCGGATCCAAAAACCTCACTAACCTGCTATGTGCCTATCCCGAAAAACCCGCACGGTGTGAATGTATCACCCGATGGTAAATACTTTGTTGCCTCCGGCAAATTGTCACCGACTGCTTCTGTTGTGGAAACCGAACTGGTCCACAAATGGTTTGCCGGCGAGATAAAAGATGCGCGTGAATGCGTAGTGGCCGAACCTGAAATTGGCCTGGGACCCTTGCATACCGGTTTTGACGGTAAAGGCAATGCCTACACCACCCTGTTCCTCGACAGCCAGATTGTGAAATGGAATGTGGCTGCCGCCATTGCCCAGTTTAAAGGTGATAAAACCGCGCAACCGGTTGTGGATCGTATCGACGTACACTACCAGCCCGGTCATGGTTACACTTCCATGGGTGAAACCAAAGAAGCGGATGGCAAATATTTTAATTCCGGTAACAAATTCTCCAAGGATCGATTCCTGCCAGTCGGACCATTACATTCAGAAGCTGAGCAGTTAATTGATATCACCGGTAACAAAATGCAATTGATACACGACCATACGGCATATCCGGAACCCCATGACGCCATTATCGTGCGAGCCGATGTGGTGAAAACCCGCCAGGTATCCGACATGAATGACTTCCCCAATGCGGTGAAATCATCCGGCGACAGCCGTATCGAGCGTAATGGCAAAAAAGTCAATGTATACCTGACATCTGAAGCACCTGCATTCAGCCTGGATGAAATTGCCGTCAAGCTGGGTGATGAAGTCACTATTACATTGACCAATCATGACAAGGTGGAAGATTTGACTCACGGCTTTGGTATCGAAAGATACAACATCAATTTCATTGTCAATCCACAGGAAACGCATTCCGTTACCTTCAAGGCTGACAAACCCGGTATGTTCTGGATTTACTGCACACACTTCTGTCATGCACTGCATCTGGAAATGCGCAGCCGGTTCATAGTAGAAGCCTAGAAAAAAAATTCGGGTGTTGTAAAAGGGGGAGCTTCGGGTGGGCACGTCAACGTGCTCACCTGCTTCATCCGACTGTTACACATCAGGACCTTCATAAAGTTAATCCCGCCGTCTCCACTCCTTCGCAATAACCTCAACCAGGCCGTCAGAATGATTTGCTGCTGTTTTTTTGCAGCTTGACATAAGGCAAGGCTTGCAATTTATCCAAGCCTCATAATGCCTTCCGCCACCTTTTCACGCTGACAGCAGGAATTATTCAAGACGTGCGACACAACATCCTTACACGACAGATTCAACACGACAGCCTGACACACCAGCAGATCACTTTAGCTACATCAGACCTGGATAACAGCTCACGGCGGGCAAATTATATTCATACCCTGCTACAAAGCCTGTTTTATGTGTTGACCAGCTTGTTACTGATCGTCGCCCTGCCCGCCATGGGCACAGAAAAGGACGGCAGCACCTACGACGCGCCACTGCCAGTACAAATTCATACCGGACCGGCACTGTGCCCCTGGGTACCGTGCAATGAAGTATTACCTGCTGCTGCCCACTTTTCAGATCGCAAAGGTCGCCCGGCGTATGTTGAGGCCTATGCCGAAGACAATAAAACGCTGATCGGATATGTATTTCTGTCGACAGATATTGTTGATATTCCCGCTTATTCCGGCAAACCGGTGGTAACACTCATCGGCATGGATATCAGCGGTGTTATTACCGGCATCAAAATCCTGCGCCACAGTGAACCGATTTTATTAGTTGGTATTCCCGAAGCCGAACTCACCAAATACATCAAGCAATTTGTCGGCAAACACGCCTGGGACAAAATTGAAATTGGCAGCGCGCGTAAAGATGCCGGATTTATTGGTGTTGATGCCATCAGCGGCGCTACGGTAACGGTGATTGCGGAAAACCAGGTGGTGATGCGCAGTGCATATGAAATCGCACGTCAGGTTGGCATTATCAAAACCGAACCGCGCAGCCAGGCAAAATTCACCACATTGCAGGCCGCACCCGACTGGCAGGCCTTAATCAAGGAAGGCAGCATCCAGCATTTGCGTGTAGAGCAACGCGATGTCGGCCTGGATAATACCGGCGAACCATACATCGATTTATATTTTGGTTATCTCAATGCGCCGTCAATAGGCCGCAGCATTCTCGGCGGACGTAATTACAACCAGCTGATGAGTGATCTGAAAACAGATGAACACGCCATTTTTATCGTCGCCAACGGCAGTGCATCTTTCAAGGGCTCAGGTTTTGTGCGCGGCGGCATTTACGATCGCATTCAGGTGGCGCAGGACATGGATAACTTCACCTTCCGTGACACCGACTACCGCAATCTTTATGGCATTCATTCAGGTGACGCGCCTGAATTTCGGGAGTCCGGTATTTTCATCATTCGCAATGCCGCGTTCAGTGCGGCTTATCCCTGGAACCTGGTATTTCTCGGCAACAAAATCGACAAGCAAACCGGGACTCGCACCTTCGCCAATTTCGATCGCGAATACTGGCTGCCTGATCGTTATCTGCAAGGCGGACGCCCGGAAATTATCAAACCCGAAGCCACCTGGGTAGCTATCTGGCGGAGCAAGGCTGCGCTCATCACTGTATTCACTTTAACCTTGCTGGCAGCGGTCGGGTTTCACAGCGTGCGCGATAAACTGGTGCGTCGATCTAACCACCGCCACAAGCCATGGATCGCCATACCCAAATACATTTTCTGGAGTATCGGTATCGCTTTCTTCGGTTACACCTTGCTGGCCCAACCCAGCATCACGCATATTTTGACCTGGGTACATTCGATGGTGTTTGACTGGCGCTGGGAGCTGTTTCTCTCTGACCCGTTTATTTTTGTTTTCTGGTGGTTCATTCTGCTCACGGTATTACTGTGGGGACGTGGTTTATTCTGCGGCTGGTTGTGCCCTTACGGCTCCATGACCGAACTGTTATTCAAAGCAGTACGCGCCACACCATTGCGTCGTTATCAGTTTAGCCTGCCGATGCACATACATGACAAACTCAAATGGTTGAAGTACGGCATCTTTCTGGCCTTACTCGCGAGTTCGTTTTACTCCATGGGCGTGGCCGAAAAACTGGCCGAAGTGGAACCTTTCAAATCCACATTCCTGGTGAATATCTGGGATCGCGCCTGGCCATTCATTGCCTACTGGATCGCCTTGCTGGTGGCATCGGCGTTTATCGAACGTCCATTCTGCAAATACCTGTGCCCACTGGGTGCCGCACTGGCCATTCCCACCACGTTCCGTAAAATCGGTTTAAAACGTAAACAGGAATGCACCACCTGTACGGCCTGCGCCAGAGGCTGTGGTTCTTTATCTATCGACAAGCAGGGTGTGATAGACCAACGTGAATGTTTGCTTTGCCTGGATTGCATGGTGCTTTATTACGACGACCACGGTTGCCCACCGTTATCTAAAGAACGCAAACACCGAATCAAGGCAGGATTGCCGTTGACGCCGATCAATTCGCAGGGTTATTTCATACCTATAAAACTGGTTAAAGATTAGTATCATGCAGAAGCGGGCCATGCCCGCGACATTTTGATAAAAAGATAAAGTCCGCAAATGAACGCTAATAAACGCAAATAAAGCCTTTTATTTTGCTTTATGATTTGCGTGATGCACATGGATGTGCGAATGCCGCAAACGCAGGGAAGCGTTAGCGCGGCGCATTTGCGTTTTCTGTTTCTTTTAACATGTCGCGGGCATGGCCCGCTCCTACAAAAGGCAATAATGAAATTCTGGTTTGGTTTATTTTTAACGTTATGGTTGCCTGTATCCCTGGCCACAGAATGGCAAGTGCAACCGGGCGATGATCTGGCAGCCGTGGTTGCGAAGGCAGCAGCCGGTGATACCGTGATCGTTGAGAGAGGCCACTACCCCGCACAGCTCTTTATTGATAAACCGCTACACCTTAAAGGTATCAACCGGCCGACACTGGATGGCGAATTCAAAGACGATGTTATTCGTGTTCGCACAACGGATGTTGTCATTGAAGGTTTTATTATCCGCAACAGCGGCAGCAATCTCACCAGGCAAAATGCCGGGATTTATTTTCAACCCGGATCTGATCGCGCCATCATTCGTGACAATACCGTCAACTACACATTATTTGGTTTATGGATTGAAAAGTGCGCGAGTGTACAGGTGATTAACAACAACATTACCGGCATGCGTGATCTGGCTTCAGCTCAACGCGGAAACGGCATTCAACTTTATAACAGCCGCGATGCACAAGTCATCGGCAACCATATCAGTTTCACTCGCGATGGTATCTATGTTGATATTTCCCACCATGCCGTGTTTCGTAAAAACATCATGCATAACCTGCGCTATGGCACGCACTACATGAACTCGCACGATAACTTATGGGAAGATAACGAAACTTATCACAACCGTGGCGGACTGGCGTTAATGGAAGTACGACGTCAGACCGTGCGCAATAATCGCGCCTGGGGTAATTCCGATCACGGAATAATGTTACGCACCATACAGGATTCCTTAATCGAGAATAATGTCGTGGCAGATAATGGCCGCGGATTTTTTATTTACGATGCGGAATACAACACTCTGCGTCATAATTTAATTATTAACAATCGCACCGGGGTACATCTCTGGGCAGGCTCGTATCGCAACGAAGTGGACAGCAATGATTTGATCAATAATCGTCAGCAAATTAAATACGTTGCCAGCCGCGATGAAATATGGGGAAAAAAAACCGGCAACTACTGGAGTAATTATGTCGGCTGGGATCGCAATGGTGATGGCGTCGGTGATGTCGCCTACGAAGCCAACGACCTGGTGGATCATTTAACCTGGAAATATCCGGCGGCAAAATTATTAATGAACAGCCCGGCCGTACAAACCTTGCGGCTGGTATCCGCACAGTTCCCCCTGTTGCGCAGCACCAGTATTGTTGACAAACAGCCACGCATGCAACCTTTCAACCCGCAATGGAGAGACTGGCTTGAACACTGACAAAATCCCTGCACGACCTGGCGATGTTAACGAACAACGTCAAAAGAAACAGAAAACGCAAATGAACGCACCCGTAATCGAAATCAACCAGGTAACCCGCTACTACGGCGAAGTGCTGGCCGTGGACAATATTTCATTCAATATTGAACAAGGCGAAACCCTGGGCCTGATCGGCCACAACGGCGCCGGCAAAAGCACCCTGTTCAAAATGATGCTGGGTTTAATTCCGGTATCGGCAGGTGAGATCCGCATCAACAATACCGTGTTGCATGGCAATGCATTTCGCGAACTGCGCCGCAGCATTGGCTACTTACCGGAAAACGTTGTGTTCTACGACAACCTGACCGGCCTGGAAACCCTGCAATTTTTTGCCGCCATCAAAGACTGTGATACAAAAGAATGCATGCCGTTACTAAATCAGGTGGGATTGAATCACGCCGCCAATCGCCTGGTCAGTGGTTATTCCAAAGGCATGCGTCAGCGCCTGGGTTTCGCCCAGGCATTGCTCGGCAACCCGCGTATTTTATTTCTCGATGAACCCACCAACGGGCTGGATCCGGAAGCCATACGCGAGTTTTATAAAGTACTGCAAAAACTTAACCAGCAAGGTGTCACGGTTATTATTACATCGCACATCCTGTCGGAAATTCAGCAGCGCGTGCAACGGCTGGCGGTGATGCGTAATGGAAAGTTACACGCAATGGGTACTGTGCAGGAACTGCGCGAATCGGTTGATTTGCCACTCATTATTCAACTACGTTGCCACCACCAAACCAATCTGGATGAAGTCTTGCGGGATATTCCATCAGAGCACAAAAGCATCAATGGCCACCACGCAGAAATACATATTCAACGCCGCTGGAAAATGGAATTATTACGACGGCTTGGAACACAAACCGGGATCGAGGATATTGTTGTGCATGAACCAACATTAGAAGACATATTTTTAGGATATTCCGGATAATAAAAATATAAAAAAAGAGAACGCAAAAAAAAAAAAAAAATGACAATGTTAACTGACAGCTGTCGGCTTTTGTGGGTCGGCCTTTAGGCTGACGCTTTATTTTATTGAATGAGAAACGGCGTCAGCCTAAAGGCCGACCCACAAATATCATAATTAATATAGCGTGAACAAGTATTGTCAT
>JACPVK010000379.1 GCA_016191795.1 Gammaproteobacteria bacterium | reverse complement strand
TGGCTTTATTCGCACTGACATTACTCGGTGCCCTGCTCGCCTAAACCGGACACGCCGGCTGGCCGCTGACACTGGCCGTCGCCTTTGCCATCGTAGTCAAGGGCGGCCTGGTGATTGATCACTATATGGAAATGCCGCTGGCCCGGGCCAGTTTCCGGATTATTCTCTACAGCTTTGCATTCGTCATGGCACTGATGGTGTTGCTGTCCCAGGGATTGGGCGAGGCTATCCGAAGACTGACGACAATCTACTAGCTGTACTGCCAAATTGCCCAGAGTCCTTGCCGCGCCGGCTGGACAGCCCTTAAACCCCATCGCATCAGGCTATAAACCTGATCTATCCCCTTACGCAGGGTTGCAATCCACCCCTTTTAGCTGGTATAAATAACCTAGCAATTTACTCAGGTATTATTTAATACCTGTGTTCTCCCCCCAACTTGAAGATATGAGGTACGTAATATGGATTTGCCAGCACGTGACGGCGACGGTTATTTACAAGACATGAACAACTGGTCACCCGAAGTGGCTCGCGCCATGGCAGCCGCCGATGGTTTTGACCTGACTGATGATAAATGGGAACAGATACTGAAAGCCCGTGAATACTACGATGCACACAGCTCGGTTCCACCGATTCGTAAATTCGCCAAGTACATCGAAGTTGACCAGAAAGATCTGTTCAAAATGTGGATGACCGGTCCGATGAAGCCCATCACCAAATACGGTGGATTGCCAAAACCGACGGGTTGCGTTTAACCCTCAGGTTTTTGTTACTGCCAGAAAAAACCCCGCGATGCGGGGTTTTTTTTAAGATCTTGAAGATGTCCTTGCAGGAGTGGTCGAATCGAGTTTTCGAGATCGCACCACAGCCATCAATCCTATTAAACCGGTGCTGAATAGCCACACTGCCGCCGGCACCGGCACTGCAATTAATTCGCGTACCAGTAGCGAAGCCTGGATCTGGTTGGCATCAAAATTAGAAAAGGTATCCGGAGTTGCCCAGGTGGCATCAAAGCCACGGTGAGACGGGGTAAACATTGCCTGCACTGAACCATCCAGCGCGGCAGTAAACATATTACCGGCACAGGAAACATCTACACCGCATTCGCCGGCAGCGCCGTAGTTAAAATAGGAAATCAGATGCATGTTGTAATCAAAGATCACACCGTCATTTGAAAGAGCCTGATTGATCACACCCAGATCGTCTTGCCAGGTTATTCCAAAATCATTGAAGAATGACTGCGCGCCGGGTGCGGCATAGGCTTCCCAGTGATTTAATTCGGCAGGTACGTAAGGCATATACGATTCCAGCAGCGCCTGAGTTTCCAGACGTGTGGCATAACGATAACCGTACAGGGCACTGGTGGTATCACCGAGCAGGGATTCAACCGTGACACGAGACAGATTGGTGGTATTGGAGAGTTCCAGCCATTCATAACCGGTTCCATCCAGTGTGTTGATAACACTGGCATAGGCCTGGCCTG
This sequence comes from Gammaproteobacteria bacterium, assembly GCA_016191795.1. Classification (GTDB taxonomy): domain Bacteria; phylum Pseudomonadota; class Gammaproteobacteria; order SZUA-229; family SZUA-229; genus JACPVK01. Next base: position 6,579 of record JACPVK010000379.1, on the reverse strand, counting down.
TCAGGGCAGATCCGGCCAGCAAACCAATGGTAATGACCTTATTAATTGATATGTCCATGGCAACATCCTGCTTTATACATTTTTGTGTGGGGTATCTTACGTCATGGGAGGTGCCGCCGAACCACCCGTTCAGGTAGCCTGTTTTTTGGGAGTTGCCGGCTTTTTTTCCACCCGCTACTGGCCGACAGGGACTTTACCGGCGACGAATATCGTCCTGGTATGAATGGATAGCGTGGCTGTTACCCGCCGCTATCACTTCGTTTTGCGGCGTTGCTTTACAGATACCGCGAGTTCACGCAGCAACACTTCGGTTTCATCCCAGCCCATACAGGCATCGGTGATGCTCTGGCCATAGAGCAGATCTTCAACCTTGTTGACATCCTGTCGGCCGGCCACCAGATGGCCTTCCAGCATGACACCGAAAATACGCTGATCACCGGCAGCAATCTGTGCCGCTACATTTCGGCAGACACCTGCCTGCTGGGTGTGTTTTTTACCGCTGTTGGCATGCGAACAATCCACCATGATGCGCGCACGCTGACCATCTTTTTCCAGCTGCTGTGCCGCTTCATTCACACTGGCTGCATCGTAGTTGGGCTTTTTGCCACCGCGTAAAATAATGTGGCAATCATCGTTACCGGTCGTGGAGAAAATAGCGGAATGACCTTGTTTGGTAAGTGACATAAACACATGCGGCCGGGATGCGGCCTGAATGGCGTCGATGGCAATTTTGAGGTCACCATCGGTGCCGTTTTTAAATCCCACCGGGCATGATAAACCGGAAGCCAGTTCACGATGGCCTTGCGATTCGGTAGTGCGGGCACCGATAGCGCCCCAGCTCACCAGATCCGCAATGTACTGCGGACTGATCAAGTCGAGAAACTCGGTACCGGCCGGTACACCCATGGCCGACAAATCCAGCAACAGGCTGCGCGCCAGACGTAAACCGTGGTTGATGTTAAAACTTTCGTCGAGATGCGGATCGTTGATCAGGCCTTTCCAGCCGACGGTAGTACGCGGTTTTTCGAAATACACACGCATGACAATACACAATTCATTACTCAGCTCGTCGATCATGCCTTTCAATCGCGACCCGTACTCGCGCCCGGCCTTGGGATCGTGGATGGAACAAGGGCCAACAATCACCAGCAGGCGATCATCTTCACTGTGCAAAATCTCATGGATAGCCTGACGGGTGCGATAAACCGTATCGGAGGCACGCTCGGATATAGGGTATTCGCGATGCAATTCTTCCGGTGCCAGCACCACTTGCATGCCGGAAATGCGTAAATCGTCGGTTTTGTATTTCATGAGTTAATTCAGCAAAAAGAATGACGGGCATTATATCGAAAACGTACAACATTGCGCCTGCCACAGGACACAGATAATTATTTATCGAGTAATTCGAGCAGGCCGTAGAGATTGGTGATTTCATAATCGGCCACCAGCTCGGCATGTTGCCAGGGCTCATTGTTACGATTCAGCCATACCGAACGTATCCCGGCCGCTTTGGCACCCTCGATATCGTGAATCGCGTGATCACCCACATGCAGGGTTTGTTGTGGTGTGGCACCGGCGAATTGCATGGCACGGACAAACATGGCGGGATGCGGCTTGGCGGCCTGCACATCGGCCGCACTGAATTGCGCCGCAAACAGGGCGCCCGGTCTTTTATCCGGACCCACCAGATCTATCTGGGCATTGCCATTGGTCAGCGCTACCAGCGTGTAGTGCGATGACAGTTGTGACAACACCGGCAGCACATCATCGTAATAAGTGACCTGCTGACGTGCGCTGTGAAATATTTTGAAGCCGTCTTCAATCCAGTCGTGGTTATAACCCAGTTCATCGGCCAGTTCGCGAAAATGGGCGCGTCGCGCTTCCGATAAATCATTTCTTAAAGCCGGCTGGTTCTGCATCAGCCATTTACGCTTGTTGCGTAAATCATCCATGGAATAGCGTTGGGTTATACGTGGCAGATGTCTGGCCAGCCAGTCGTAAGCGATTTGTTCGGCCTGCGCAATAGTGGGCATGCACGGCCAGAGCGTGTCATCAAGATCAATAGTCAGGAGTTTGATAGGTTGATCAGTCAGCGTCACTGGTCGAGAACAATAATATAGGCAGAGGTGGTATAGAGCTGTTTAAAGCGCGTCAGCTTTCGTTGCACCTGTTCACGATCGCTGTGGCGGCCAAAACGCACATTAAATTTGCTGTCACCGGAGCCGGTAACAACCTCATCCACATAGGCATCAAAACCCCTGTTATTCAGCTCGTTCACCAGTTTCATGGCGTTGTCGCGATTTTCAAACACGCCGGCCTGCACGGTATACACGGTGTTGGCCGCTTCAGCAGACAAACTGCTGTTGGTTATGCTCTCGGTTGGCGTAACAGGTGTGGGCGACGGAACCACAACCGGTGCGACAGCAGGCGTGGTGACAGGCGCAACGGGCACCGGTTTGTTCACAACAGGTGCCACCGGTGCGGGAGCTGGCACGACCGGTTTGGGCGTTACCACGGGTGGCACCGTCACCACCGGTTTAACGACCGGTTTGACCGGTACCGGTACCGGTACAGCTGCCGGCTTTACAACAGGTACCGGTTTGGTATCGGGTTTGATATCGGGTTTTGCATCCGGCTTATTGGTGGCATCAGTCCTGGATTCGGCGTCAGCGCTGGACTCGTAGTCAGACTCACCCGACCAGTCTGGTGTGTAAGAACCATCACTCAGTGACTGGTTTTCCAGTTGTGGCAGTACCGTCGACACTTCATCAGAAGGATTGGAGTGATAGCCAAACCAGAAACCCAAACCAAAACTTGCAACAAGGGTGACGACGAAAATTAAAATGTATTGCTGACGTTGCTGGTAATTAATGACGATTGGGTGCATTTTTTGATTGCGCGTCCGTTTTTTCAATTCAATCGATTCTAAACGATAGCCTGCGAAAACACAGTGCCAATAACAACAAACTGACTACTCACCCAATAAAAATTCCGACCAGGCAATGAACAATGCCTCATTCACCGCCGCGACGATCGGGCGTGGCCGCAAACTGCGGCGATACACCGGGGTGCCGTCGAATGACTGTGCAAAACCACCCGCCTCACGCAGTATCAGTTGCCCCGCCAGATAATCCCAGAGATTTTGCCCGCCATGCAGATATAACTGGCTACGCCCGGCTGCCAGCCAGCACCAGTCGAGCGCACCGGAACCAAAGTTACGCTGTGAAGCATAAGGATGCAGGGCCGCCAGTTTTACCGCCATACTCTCCGGCAGGCGTTTCAAATCGACCTGTGCAATACATTGGTTGAGCCGGGTGCGATCATCTTCCAGTGTGAGAGGTGAACGATTCAGCCAGGCACCCTGACCTTTCACGGCCGAAAAACACTCCTGTCGCACCGGGTCATAAATCAAACCCAGTTGTACATCACCCTGGCTAATCAGTGCAATAGAGGTGGAAAATATCGGAATACCGGAGGCAAAATTGCTGGTCCCGTCCAGAGGATCCAGCACCCACAATCCGGCCTTATTGTCATCCAGCATGGCCTGCTGTTCTTCCACCGTCATTTCTTCACCCAGCAGCTGGCATTGCGGCCAATGACTGGCGAGCACATCCACCACGGCCTGTTGCATGTCGGTATCCGCCTCGGTCACCACACTACCGTCCTGCTTGAAGCGATAACCGATCTGGTTAAAGCGCTTGAGAATATGCTGGCTGGCAAGGGCCGGAATAATGTCTTCAAGTTGCCGCAACATTTCCAGGTAAGAATTTTTCGTCATCTGCCACCCCAACATGGTTACTCATTGTATTGTGTGGCTATTCTATAACGATAAGACAATACTGGAGATCGTGTCATAGCCAAAATATTGATCACCGGCGCCAGTGGCTTTGTTGGCCGGCACATACTGCAAACCCTGATGCAATTTGAGCACAAGGATTTGCAAATTGTTGCCGCCACACGCAATCCGAAGCATCTGCCCGCTGAGTATCAGGGCGAAGTCCGTGCCGGCGATTTGCGCGACCAGGCCTATCTGGATCGGGTATTAGCCGGCGTTGACATTATTTGTCACGCCGCCGGCTGGACCAACTATGCACACGATGATGCCGCATCACGAAAAAACTATCTGGAACCAACCATCGATCTCATCAATCGTGCAAAAGAATGGCGGGTATCACGGTTTGTAAATCTGAGCAACATTGCTGTTGTTAACCATCATCAACGTCATGTGGATGACGCCATCGGCCAGCCACGTCGTGGCTGCGCCATGTTCAACAACATCATTGCTGTGGAAACGTATTTAAAATCACAGGCCAGCTCACACATGAGCGCCATCAATTTGCGCACGGGTATATATTGTGGCCAGGGTGTTAACACCGGATTATTACCACTATTGTTGCAGCGCCCCACCTTGCCACTGATATCAGGTAAATATGGATACCTGCCAATTGTGGATGGACGCGATATCGGCCAGGCGTTTGCGCGCGCCGCGCTACTGCCGGATGTGCAGGGTTATTTATCACTGAATATCACCGGCCCCGAAACGCCACAACAAAAAACTGTCATACAATTTTTGCACAAGAAAATGCAACATAACCATTCAATGCCCATCACATTGCCTGCCGTGATTACGATACCCGTACATAAACTCTTGCAACTGGTCAGTTATAAACGACTAAAACCAATGACGACCTGCGCCATCACAGCTTCACTTGCCAACCCGATTATCGACAATACAAAAGCGCGGCAATTATCAGGCTATCAACCACAAATTAGCTGGCAGGCATCGGTTGAGGATTTTGCTGCAGAGTTTGTGCGCAATACTAATGAGGCGGGATTATTTGTTGAGGAGAAGGAGTTTATCATTTGATGGTAGATTGATTTACAGGCAATGTCTTTTGTAACTGCGCTTTTAGGCGCACTTTATTGTTATATTGAGAATGCCATCAGGCGAAAAGAGATTTTGAGAGCAGGGAAAAGATTTTAATAACCAACCAAATAGCATCAACAATGTCACCCCAATCCACCTTCAGAATTCTTCAAAATATCCTGCTCAAATTGCCATGCCGTTAACGGCCTGCTCCAGAAATATCCCTGCGCCTGTGGGCAATAAATATTTTTGAGAAACTCAAGCTGATATTCGTTCTCCACGCCTTCCGCCACCAACGACAAGTCCAGTGTCTCTGTCAGACTGGAGATAGCCTTTACAATAGCCATGTCTTCACGATTACCCGGTAATCCGCTGACAAAACTACGATCAACTTTCACGGTATCAATCGGGAATGCCTTGAGATAGGACATGGAGGCATAACCGGTACCAAAATCATCGAGTGCGATTTTCAAACCCATGTCGTTGAAACGAATCAACAGATCGCGCGCCTTGTCGTAGTTTTCAACCAGCGCACTTTCCGTCAGCTCGATTTCCACATCAACAGGGTTAACACCGGTTTCAGTAATTATTTTTTCGACCAGGTCAGGAAAATTCTCATCGCGAATCTGGCGCGCTGAAACATTGATAGAGATATTGTTTATGGCATAACCGGTCTGTTGCCATTTAGCCAGTTGCACACAGGCGGTGCGTAACACCCATTCACCCAATTGAACAATCAGGCCGGTTTCTTCAGCCAGTGGAATAAATTCATCCGGTGATATCAATCCACGTTGCGGATGCTCCCAGCGCACCAGTGCTTCCATGCCGCAACAACGCCCGCTGCGTAAATCAAATTTGGGTTGATAGTGCAGAATAAACTCCTGTCGTTCCAGCGCATTGCGAAGCAGGCCTTCCATGTCCAGCCTGTGCATGACAGCTTCACTCATTTCTGCTGCATAAAACTGAAACATATTTCTGCCCAGATCCTTGGCACGATACATGGCCGCGTCGGCATTTTTCAGCAGGGTTCCAAAGCTGGTGCCATCATCCGGATACAGTGCTATACCGATACTACCGCTGATGTGCACTTCGCGTTCATCAATCAAAATAGGCCTGACCAGCATTTCCAGCAGACTGTTTGCTACCAGGCCTGCATCTTCCGGCGCGTCGATGTTTTCAACAATTACCGTAAATTCATCACCGCCCAGCCGGGAAATGGTATCAGTGCGACGCAATGCCGAAGTCAGGCGAGAAGTAACGGTTGTTAACAAAATATCGCCGGCAGCATGACCCATGGAATCATTAATCATTTTAAAGTGATCAATATCGATAAATATTAACGCAAACCGGTTTTCCTCCCGTATGGCGCGACTAATAGCCTGATCCATACGATCAATAAACAGCAGGCGATTGGGCAAACCGGTGAGCGTGTCGTGATAGGCAAGATGACGAATTTTTCTATCCGCGTGGGAAGCGCTGATGAGACGTTTAACGCGTTGTTTGAGTACAACCCAGTTAACCGGCTTGGTGATGTAATCGCAGGCACCCGCCATGAAGGCCTGCTCAACTGAATATTCATCTTCCAGTGCAGTGACCATCAGTATCGGGGTATCAGTAAACTCCAGCAGACTTTTGAGTTCGGTGGTTGCCCGAAATCCATCCATTTCCGGCATAACAGCATCCATGAGTATCAGATCCGGATTATGCCGCAT
>JACPVK010000378.1 GCA_016191795.1 Gammaproteobacteria bacterium | reverse complement strand
CCTACAAAAGCTTAACTTAATGGCATTGGGGTTGGCCTTCAGGCCAACGCTTTTTCCTGGAGTGCAAACTATCCCCTCTGAGCGCAGGATGTTTTTATACTATTGACGCGTTTATTTGCGTGATGCATAGGGGTGAGCAGCACTGCTGCGAACGCCATGCGCACGGATGTGCATGGCGGGCCTTCATCAGCGAAGCATGGAATGTGCAGCGATGAAGTGCGAATGCCGCAGGCGCAAGAGCGGCGCAATGCGGACTCATTCTTTTATAGTTTTGTCGCGGGCATGGCCCGCTCCTGCAGTCTTAAGTAAGTGCCATTCGGGTCAGTAGTGTACGCAGGGGATAGTATTTTTATGATTGTAATTTCTAACCCGGCTTCAGCGTGGCAACCACAGCATAAAGAAAATACTAACCAGCACCAGCAACACAAAAAATATAATGAATTTTCTGATGTTGCCTGATGCGTTGCCGCGATTCCTGTCATGCGATGGTGCGCCACAGGCCGGGCATGTGGCGCTATCATCGGGAATTTCTGCTGCACAATACAGGCAAGGAACTTTAGCCATGCGATTATTTCCTGATTAAATGAATACCATTGGTATGATTGTTAATGCAGTCAAATAACGATTCCATGTCAATAAGCAACAACAGCGTACTGTATTTACTCGTCACGTGATTCCAGGGCGCGGTGAGCAGCCTGAATAACTTTCTCTGCATTGAACGGTTTGGTTACAAAGCCTTTCGCACCTTCAGCCATGGCGGCCTTGACATTTTGTGAGGTAGACTCGCTGCTAATCATGATGAATCGTGTTTTGGGATAACTGGCGCGCAAGGTTTTAAGGGCCGTCAGGCCATCGGTGCCGGGCAGGTTGATATCCAAAAATACCAGCGATACCGGCTTCAGGCTCAATACACGCTCTGCACGGGTTATATCACCCACTTCACCCATAATTGTGTAGTCTTCCTGCCGCAGTATGAGGCTAAGATAACTGCGAATCATGTCATCATCGTCGACGATCAATATGGATGGATGTCCGGCATCGGGCACGGGTTGCTCCTGGGTGTGGGCTTTGGCCTAAATTCGCATGGATTATAGACAAGCTGGAACATAAAATTAAAATTCGGTTCTTATTATCGAGCATATAGAGGTTAAGATGCTTTCATATTTTAAAGGCGTGGCTGATTGCCTGGCCGGTTTTAGAATAATAACGCGCGCGGGATTGCGCCGCTTTGTTGTGCTGCCATTGCTGATAAATATTGTGCTGTTTGCTACGGCTATTTATTTTTTTAGCAAGCAAATTGATATCTGGGTAGAGCAGCTGTTGCCAGCCTGGCTATCGTTTCTCGAATATGTGTTATGGCCGCTCTTTGCCATCATGTTGTTTATCATTGTGTTTTACAGTTTTACACTATTGGCCAATATTATTGCAGCGCCATTTAATAGCCTGCTTGCAGCGCGAGTAGAGGCCAGTATCGGCGGGCGTGCGGCAGAAACGATGAATGCTGAGGGATTCTGGAAAATAGTGATACGCAGCATCAGATCCGAATTATCAAAGCTGTTGTATTTCATTAAGTGGTTTATTCCGTTGGTCATACTCACATTTATTCCGGGAATAAATATTATTGCCCCGTTAGCCTGGTTTTCATTTGCGTCCTGGTCGTTTGCGCTGGAGTATACCGATTACACACTTGGTAACCATGAGCAACTTTTCCCGGAGGTGCGTGAATTCAATAGAAATAACAGAATGTGTTCATTGGGGTTTGGGAGTGTAGTATTTATGCTGACCAGTATCCCGATTCTAAATTTTATTGCTATGCCGGTGGCGGTGTGTGGTGCTGCACGCATGGTTACTAAAATTAAAGAAGGTCAAAATAGTTAATGATGCAGTGATTGCCTGTTAATTTTTTTGATAAACAAGTCATATTTTAGGTGTAAAGCGAAAGAAAAGATAAGGCGCGATAGCGATCCATATCAACACAAGCACCCAAATTCGCCCGTTAAATATATTATAGTTAGCGAGTAACGCTGACCACGAATGCCCACCAATATAGTGAAAAAATAAAAACTCGAATGCGATAGTGAGTGTCAGCCACATAAGCCCAATCGAAATTGCCTGTTGAGCGGAAAAGAGTGGAAAGCGTTTGACGAAAATCCAGATAATGATACCCAGAACGATAATGCCGCTCAGGCTGGATAGTTGATGAGCGGTTAGCTCATCCACGTATTGGCCATAAGTAAAGTCGCGTATGGCGCCATTTGTGATAGAGACCAGCAACATAACAAACCAGGCTACCAGGTATTTCCACATCGCTTTCGTCCCGGGAAATCAATTAATTGAATCAGAGCGTGTTGACTTTTTATGCAATGAATTTTATTCAGTGGCAATATTTTATGCCGATGGAATAAGTGAGTACACCGCATTTCGCAGCGCGAGATCTCGCGGGTCGCCTGTGAGTGCTGTGCCCATTTGAATGATGACATGTGTGTTCGCGTCTCGTACAGCATTAGAGCCTTCACGTGCATACACTTTATTATCATGTGTTGCGATGCTTTCACAGGCGTTACTTCCATTGTAATAATGTAATGGTTTTTATCGATTGATATGTAATTAAAAACGAATAATTATTAATGCCGTATTTCCGAAACGCCCACCATATAGTTTTTGCCGTAGTATTTTGCGCACCTGGGGCAAGTGGTGTAAAAGAAATATGCTTTCCCTGCCTTTTCTCCTTTGCTCTCGATAAATGCCTCCATGTCTTTTTCCCATTTTGGCGCGTTTTTGTATGGCCCTTCGAAGACTTTGGTCAAATAATCACCTGTTAAATGAACCATTTCCTGATTCGGGATTTCTTTGGTTACGGCAAAATAATGTTCTTCTTTCCAGGCGGATGGGTCATAGGATAAAACAATAAATTGATCGCAGGACCTGGCGTCTTCTTTATCAATAGCGGCAAACGTTTTTTTAAATACGGAGCCCATATTGATGGGAATGTGAAAAAGGCTGCGGGTGGTTGCTTTTAAAAACAGTTTATTTTTGAAGTGCAGTTCCTGTTCATCCCATCCTTGCGGATTGAACCGGGGGCAGCAATGGGTAGGGTTGTCACTCATGTCGTATTTTGGTAATGCGTTTATATTCATTGTTAGTCTCCTTAATATTATTAAAAAGTTAACATTGCGCTGACTGCGTGGGGACGCTATTAATATCTTAATAACTCGGTAATGAATATTTCGTCCAGAGTCCGGAATAAAGCTCGTGTGAATAGAGTGTATAGCCTCCGCCACTTATAACGGGATCGCTGAGAATATACATCCTGACATACGAAGAAATATTCATTTCATAAACCGGGCCGGAAAGAAAACCGGAGGTCCAGTCCATTTTATTTGTATCCCATTTAAATAAAGGATTTGATTTGGCGGCGGTGGCCACCCACGGGTAGCCGTTAGCATCGCCGGCAATTTTGCTTGCAACCAGATTTTGGCCCCATCGAGTATAAGGGCCTGCGTCTATATCTCTGCTCCAGACATTGCCAGTAGTGGTGGTTGGGTAAAGATGAAACAGGCGGCCGTTGATGACAGAAATTTCCTGGGCGCCGGAATGAATATGCTGCCAACTCTGAGTGTTTGTATTGTATTTATAAACGGAAAAATCCGGTGATGCAGTCAGTACGACCGGTGCATACCCGTCACAGGCAATCTGCTTTACGGTTGTAGCACCTATCGCAGGATAAGTCGTCCAGTTGCCGCCATAAGCGTCCCGCGATTTAACCGTACTAATTCCCTGTGCATCCGGTTTAGTCAGGACACTGAGAAACGGGCCGCACAAAGCTATGTCATCTGCGGTACCGGGCGCTTCTTGACGATTCCACACGGATCCATTGTACGCATAAATCGCGCCATCATTGGTTACTATCCAGGGGCCATCCGGGCCTTGGGCCACTTTTAACGCGCCATGAGTACAGCCGGATAAGAACGCAGCTATCAGCAAACAGGTTAACAGGTTTTTCATGGTATTGACCTCGTATGTTGAGAGTCAGAAAACCGTGTCAGGAAAGCATCGCGATATTTTTTTGATCACGATGTAGGGGAGGAGTAAACCTAAGTGATAAGTAACAACGATACGCTTATGCGAGGGATATAACAATAAATAAGAGTGCTGGGTGCTAAATGGTGTGTTCCCGACAAAACCATACGGGAATGACGCTGAATTATTTTTGCTTATTCTTGTTCAGCGCTTCCCTAGGGTAATACAAAAAAATAAACCGTTACAAAATGAGAAAAACTGCCAAGCAAAACAAAAATGTGAAAAATGGCATGATTAAATTTTAATTGTTTAATACTGTATAAAATAGCACCGATGGTATAGGAAGCACCGCCAATGATCAGCCATATCAGTCCGCCCTCCGGCAGGTTGTTTACCAGTGGCTTAATCGCAAACAGGATAATCCAGCCCATGAATATATACATGAGTGTTGATACCAGATTGTATTTTCCGGTGAAAAAAAGTTTTAATACAATTCCGGTTACGGCCAGTCCCCAGGCTAAACCAAAGATTACCCAGCCAGTAGCGCCACCAAGCGTGATCAGTGATATGGGGGTATAAGTACCAGCGATAAGTATATAGATACAGGCATGATCAAATACTCTTAATTTGTTTCTAAGTTCCGGTTTTTTGGCGAGGTGATACAGGGTGGACGCTGCGTATAAAATGATTAAGCTGCAGCCGAAAATGACAAAGCTCGTAATATGCAAGGCATTGCCATGTTGTGCTGCGTGCACTGTCAACAGGCATAGGGCCACTATGCTGAGAATAAAGCCGATGGCATGAGAAATAATATTGGTTATTTCTTCTGCGGGCGGATAGTAATGAGCCAGGGTGGGTGTATGCATAATGTTACTGCCCGTGAAAAACGCCAGAAAACAGAAATTACATTGATAATATATCAATGCAGGAGTAATCACTACAGGAGATTTCGGTACGGGTGTTGTATCAGAAAATTTAATAGGAGCTAACCATGGGAGCAAATCAATTTTATAAAGCTATCGAAGCAGGTTGTTAGAAATAGCATGAAAAGTTGCGCTCCCAAAATTAGTCCATAATTTAAAAGGTATTTACATGGGTTGTTTAATGCTAAATGCGCCGCGAATGTCACCGGCCTTATAGCCTCTGGCCTGATCAGCCGGATACAGTTCATCCAGTTTGCTGACTACAGGCTGCTCAATATCGGTTCCATGGCATTTAAGGCATACTTCACCGGTTGGTATCGCTTTCATAAAGCGGAAATATTTTTTCCCGTTCTCGTTCACCGTTTCAGAAAAAACCATGTTATCAAGACTTTCGCCTTTGGCTTTACGAGCTTCGAATGTGCTGAGTACGTTTAATTCCCATTTGTCGGGTGCATTTATAGCGTTGCGTGGCTTCATACTTGTTCGTCTGACTTCCCAGTTGTGTGCCTGGGAATGGTGCTGAGCGATTTTCTGGGCTTTAAGATTGCAAACACTGATTGCGTTGACCGGGCCGCCTGCTTTTATGGCCGTTTCAAGCTCACCTTGAGTTCGGTCATAAAGGCTTTGGTGACTTCCTTGCTTTGATCCATACGTTGTTGTGTGTCATCTGCATAAGCTGTGGCTGAGAGAGCGATGGTAAAAATAAATAGGGCTGTCGTTTTCATGGCGCGACCTTGTTGGGTGATGTAGTGGTGGAAGCAATTATGGATAATCATGTCTGGCTAAATATCAACAAAGAAAATTATTAT
>JACPVK010000421.1 GCA_016191795.1 Gammaproteobacteria bacterium | reverse complement strand
TATACGTCGTGATGGTGTCGTTCTGAGCCTGTAGCGCCACCGCATCGGCTGCATGTGTCGTGCCTCCGGTCACGAGCCCGGGAGGAAAACCGGTGATCGCCGAGCCCGGGCTGACACCCAGGTTGCCGGTGATGACGCTCGGACCGGTATTGGTCACCGTCTGGCCACCCAGTACCGCGAAGCTCTGCTCCGTGCCCTGTGGTGGCGCGGTCGACGCCAGGTTGTTGAGTTGGCTTGTGGTATTACCACCTGCGCCGCTTCCGCTTTCATTTCCACCGCACCCTGTCAAAAGAACGGTTGTTGATGTAAAGGCCAGTAGTAATGTCACAAACGACATCTTGGAAATGTTCATAGTAAGCTCCTGGACAACATGCACTATTTAATAAATTTTCCCTGGACGAACTGCGGGTCATACCGCCGACTCGGGTTCGGGAAACCCCTCTCGCACATTCCGGGGGTTGGCACCGGAGGTGTACGCACCCATATGCAAAAATAAACGGGGGGACGCAGCTTGTCTGTTCGTTATCGAACATGTGGCATGGTGGCGACTCACTGGCATTATCAGCTTGTTGAAAAACACCTAAACGGGATAGAAAACTTTTTGACGCAAAGGCCGCTCTTGCGCATCTTGGCATTCGCACATCCATGTGCGTCGCGCGAAGGCCGCAAGTGCACGACGCAGAATTTCCAATTAAATCAATTCGTCCCTGTTCTTCCCGATGAGCAACGTTTATTGCGCCGTATTTAATTATCCTATTCAATATTGTTTCCGAAAATAAACAGATACAGCCTGTTGCCGATTAAATGCATCCAGCCGCCATGTAAAAACATTGATGTGAAAAACGTAGCTCGGGCGGGAATTGCGGCAAGTTCAGCTGGTGGTTTTTGAAAATTAAATAATACAGTGGGAATCATGCCCAATGCGTACACTGCATTTTGTCCGTAACGGCCGGTGATAGTTGCCACAGAAAAGTCAGAATGCACAACAGCATAAAAGCTCAGGTAAACGGCGAAATAATTTTAGCGGGGTTGTCGTCGTGCAGGGGGATCATGCTGCGCCAATCTTCTGTAAGGCTTCAGCCGCAACCTCACGCACTTCTGTATCTATATCGTTGAGTAACGGGCGGATATATTTTTCGACTGCCGGATTGCGGCTTAATCCTAAATAATGGCAGGCATCGGTACGCACGCGTGCTTGTGTATGCATAGTGTCAACGCCTGGCGTATCAATGTTGTTATTGAGCAGCTTGCCGTTGGTAAAATCTTCCATTAAGGTGCCAATACCTATGCGTACCGAGAGTGAGGTATCGTCGGCGCTCATGAGTTGTAATAACAAACCGAATAAATGTGGATTTTTTTCGATGGTGGTTTGTACCTTGTCCATGTCGCCACTGGTGATTTGCTCGGCAAAATACGCTGCCATCATCGCGGGATCGTCAATGTGCTCAATCCATTGTAGTAACTCGTTTTGGCTGCGCAGACCGGTGAGTTCAAACGGGCCAGGTTGTACCCAGGGAACGGAGCGTACACCGCGGGTGGCGGCGGCATCGGCATTGAGCTCGATGTTGTAAATGTCGAGACGGGCAAGCTTGCCGGCCTTGACGAGGAGGGTAAGTGATTGCATGACTGCCGGGCAATGCGGGCAGGTGCCGGAAATGAACAGGGTGGCGGTGGTTGTGGTCATAATTGTTATCTTGTGCCGGATCGGGTCATGCGCGTGAATATCGTAAAAGAATCAGTCCGCAAATGAACGCAAATGACAGCGAATGAAGGTAAAAGACTGAAATAAATATGTCTTTATTGGTGTGGGTCGGCCTGAAGGCCGACCCACAGAAGAAAGAGCAAACCGGTTAAATGCGTCTTGTATACTTCCCGAACTTTTTTATTCGCTTTTATTTGCGTTCATTTGCGGACTAATGCCTTTAATCAATAAAGTGTAAAATCGGCCATGTCATCAAACAAACTACAGGATTCGCGGTTGCACCGGGGTACGCTGCATAACCCCGAGGTACGTTATCGCCAGGGCAGTGTGCAGGCCGAGGATGATGGCTGGTTTAGCGAGGCTATTCAGCCATCACCGATCACACAAATTATTATTGATCATTCGCGTAGTATTATCAGCCGCAATAATTCACCTGATTTGCCATTTTCCCAGTCAATTAATCCCTATCGCGGCTGCGAGCATGGTTGTATTTACTGTTTTGCGCGGCCATCACATGCTTACCTTGATATGTCACCGGGGCTGGATTTTGAAACCAGAATTCTGGTAAAGCCGGATGCGGCAAAACTGTTGCGTGCCGAACTGGCTAAGAAAAACTACGTGTGTTCACCGATTGCACTGGGCAGTAATACTGATCCCTATCAGCAAGTGGAAATCGAGCAGGGCATTACCCGGCAGATTATTGAAGTGCTGGCCGAATGCCGCCACCCGCTCAGTATTGTTACCAAATCGGCATTGATTGAGCGTGACCTGGATTTGTTGCAGCAGATGGCGCAACAACATCTGGTGGAAGTGATGATGTCAGTCACCACGCTGGATAAATCACTGGCCATGAATATGGAGCCGCGCGCCGCAGCGCCCACCCGGCGATTGAAAACCATTCAGCGGTTGCGTGATGCCGGCGTGCCGGTTGGTGTATTGTTTGCCCCGGTGATACCGTTTCTAAATGACCATGAAATGGAATCGGTGTTACAGGCTGTCGCCGCCGCCGGTGCCGCCACCGCCGCTTATGTATTACTGCGATTACCACTGGAAGTGGATGCACTGTTCCAGGACTGGTTGCAGCAACACTATCCCTTAGAAGCCGAACGCATCATGCAGCGTGTGCGTGACAGCCGCGGCGGTAAAACCTACGACGCCGAATTTGGC
>JACPVK010000420.1 GCA_016191795.1 Gammaproteobacteria bacterium | reverse complement strand
CCCGAAAAAGGGGTGGGATACATGCTGGGCATTATCGGTGGTTCCATGATGCTGACCCTGCTGCTGTACCCGGTGAGAAAGCACATACGACTGTTCCGCAAGCTCGCCCCGGTGCGCTACTGGTTTCGTATCCATATGCTGCTGGGTGTCGCTGGCCCGGTTTTGATTCTCTATCACGCCAACTTCAGCCTGGGCGCCACTAACAGCAATGTGGCACTGATCTGCATGCTGATAGTCTCGGGTAGCGGGCTATTCGGGCGCTTTTTCTACAGCCGCATTCATGAAGGCCTGTATGGACAAAAAATTGAATTCGGCGAATTGCGCAAATCGCTGCAGGACATTCATACGCACATCGAAACCGCATCTGCCGAAACCGGCAACATGATGCGAAAACTGGAACAGCAGGCCCTTCAACCTAAATCACTGCTACTGGCCATGCCACGCATGCTCTGGTTTCGCATGCAAATATTCAATGCGCGGCGCCACGCTCGCTCTATTTTGAGAAAACACAGCCAGTTCTCACAAGAACTCGACGCCTATTTTGACAAACTTATCCGACTGGCAAACTTTTCCATATACGAACGCCTGTTTGCCATGTGGCATGTATTCCATATTCCTTTATTCTTTTTACTGGTGATCAGCGGCATTGTGCATGTTGTTGCGGTACATATTTATTAACTGGATTGAATTGTGTTGAGACGTTGTTTGCAGACTGGCTGGTTGATTTTGTTGTTAACGCTGTTAACGGTATCAGCACAGGCAGATTCCATTGAAAAACTGATCATGCCCGGCCCGGTCATTCTGGGTCATGCAAAAGTTGAAAATCAATGCAACAAATGTCATCAGGTGCTGAGTTCAGCCAGCCGCAATCCATTGTGTCTGGATTGCCATGACAAGGTTGCAGGTGACATCAAAACTCAGCACGGTCTCCACGGTTTAACCAAAGGCCTGGACCAGAAAGAATGTCAGTCATGCCATATCGAGCATAAAGGCAGACAGGCGGATATAGTGAAACTGGATGAACGTATGTTTTCACATCAACAAACAGATTTTCCGTTACAGGGCGCACATAAAAATGTGAATTGCATGCAATGTCATGCATCCGGAAAAAAATATCGCGACGCGCCTGGTCAGTGCCATACCTGCCACGAAAAAAATCCGCATGAAGGCAAGCTGGGAAAAGAATGCGCAAATTGCCATAGCCAGACCACCTGGACGGTCATGAAGTTTGACCACGATAAAACAAAATTCAAGCTACTCGGTAAACACAATGAAATTGCCTGTGATAGCTGCCATATCAACAACAAATACAAAAACGTACCCGTCGATTGTTTTAGCTGCCATAGCGTGGATGATGTGCACCGCGGCAAGAATGGCAAAGAATGCGCAAAATGCCATAACACCACGGCATGGAAAAAATTAAAATTCGATCACGACAAGGATACAAAATTTAAATTACTGGGTCGGCACAAAGAGGTCAGTTGCGTAAGCTGCCACCCCAAAGATCCTTATAAGGTAAAAATCGAAACGACATGTATCAGCTGTCACAAGGCTGACGACAAACATAACGGACAATATGGTGACCAGTGTCAAACCTGCCATGGCACTGAAAAATGGGGCAAGACCCACTTTAACCATAACCGCGACACAAAATTTGCCCTGACAGGCAAGCATGAAAAAGCGGCCTGCAACAGCTGTCACAAGGGCAGCCTTAAAGCAAAAGTTGCAAAAGAGTGTATTGCCTGCCACAAATTCGACGATGTGCACAAGGGCAACAAGGATACAAAATGCCAGAGCTGCCATACCACTGACAACTGGAAATCAAACATCATGTTTGATCACGACCTGAGCAAATTCCCGCTAATAGGTTTGCACGCCACCACGTCCTGTGATGATTGCCATGCCACAAAACAATTCAAAGGCACAACAAAAAAATGCAATGACTGCCATGGCAAGGATGATTTACATAAAGCACGCCTGGGCATTAACTGCGAACAATGCCATAACCCCAACGGCTGGAAAGTCTGGAAATTTGATCACAACAAACAGACCAAATTTAAACTGGACGGCGCACACAAAAAGATTGATTGCTATGCCTGCCACACATCACCGGCGCCAAAAGGCATTGCACTCGGTCAATCATGCGGTGCCTGCCATCGTAAAGACGATCCACACAACAATCAGTTTGGCCAAATGTGTCAGCAGTGTCACGACACCACCACATTTAGCAATATTCATATGAACCGATAGGAATTAATTGCATTACCCCCCGGTAATACTGGAGATAGTTATGAAAAAAAATATCATCAATACATGGTTGTTTATATTCTGCATGATCCTGGCACAGGGCACGGCATTTGCCGCAACGCCTGCCAAGAAGACAACATTTGACCATGATAAAACCGGATACTTTATAACTGGCCAGCACGTTCAAGTCGCATGCGAGAGCTGCCACATACGCGGCATTTTCCGCGGCACACCAAAAACCTGCGAAGGCTGCCACACCCAGGGCAGTCATATCGCCAACAGCATCAAGTCATCCAGCCACGTACAAACCCGTGCTCAATGCGATGACTGCCACACAGATAGCTCATGGACCACGGTTCGCATGGATCACGATTCGCTTACTGGCTCATGCTCCAGTTGTCATAATGGCCTTAAAGCCAGGGGCATGCCCAATGATCATGTTGCCACAAAAGACGAATGCAACAGCTGCCACCTCACTGTCGCGTGGAAACCTGCACATTTTGACCACAGCAACATAACCGCACCCTGTTCAACTTGCCATATCAATGACAGACCAGCGGTAAACCACACAACCGTCACCACCTGCGGAGATTGCCACAGCACCAATGCGTGGAAGCCCGTTATAAAATTTGATCACAGCAACATTACGGCAGCATGCTCTACATGCCATGCCAACGATAAACCTGCGGTACCGGTTCATACCACATTTAACAAATGCGATGACTGCCATAGCCCTTCAGGCTGGAAACCGGCAAACATTAATCACGGCGTTCTCACTGCCGCCTGTTCCACCTGCCACCTCAGTGTCAGACCCCCCGCACCACACGTCGCCATTAACACCTGTGATGACTGCCACACTAGTGTTGCCTGGAAACCTGCCAAAGCTTTTGATCACAGTAATGTTACCGGCACCTGTTACAGCTGCCACAATGGCCTGACTGCAACCGGCTGGAACGTAGCAACTCATATAAAAAGCACCACACAATGTGATGCCTGCCATACACCAACTGCATGGAGACCAGTCACCAGAGTTGATCACGATAATGTAACGGGCACCTGTGCCAGCTGCCATGACAATATCGCTGACAAACCAACCAGCCCGGATCACTCGACATTTCACACTTGCAGTGACTGCCACATCTCTACAGGTTGGCTACCGGCTAATGTGAATCACGGCGTTCTCACGGCAGCCTGTTCCACCTGCCATACCAAAGACAAGCCAACAATGATATCGGCTCCGTCTGCACCGAATCATGCAACCTACAGCGTGTGTGATGACTGCCATACAACCATTGCATGGATACCTGCCACCTTCAACCATGCCACGGTGACCGGCAATTGCAGCAGTTGCCACAACAATCCTGCCGTGGCTGGAAAAGACATCACCGAAGTAAACCATTTTTCAACTTCACTGGAATGCAATGCGTGCCATAACACGACCACTTTCGCGACGGTTACAACATACAGTCACACCAGCGCAAACTATCCGGGTAACCATACCGGCAGCAATCCGACCTGTAACGCCTGCCACACGGGGCTGCTTCCCAGCATAACAGTAGCCTATTCAAATGCAGGGTATAGACCTGAATGTGCGGCGTGTCATGCCGGGGATTACATAGCTAACAAGCATGAAAATTGCTCCATCACTGCAACAACGTGTGGCGGGAAAGCAATCAACGGATTTATAGACTGTGCAGGCACATGCCATAAATCAACACCAGAGCACAGGGCAAACAGCGCCAGCTGGTAATCCACTTAAAGCAGCGGGAATAGTTAAGAATTGTATTTATGATTATGAAAAGATGTTTTTTGGCCGCCCGCTGCCATTTGGGAATAATGTTTGCGCTGTTTTTATGGTTGATATCAACTGCAGCTCATGCACTTGATTATTACGCCATCAATATTGGTTCGTCATTACAGGACTCTGGATCAGTTGTCTTGCAGGATCAGGAACTGGCGCAAAAATATATTGCCTATTCAATTAAGACCGACATCAATGGCATTAGCCGTTACCGCCAACGTATCGGTTTTTTTGCTTCAAGAGATGAAGCGCGTGCTGCACTGGAAAAAGTCAGATTACAAATCCCGGGCGCATGGATAGACAAAACCTCCCCTGAAGAAGAAAGCACTCTCAATAACTGGCTGGCAAACTCACCCGCATCATTACCTGTAGTGCCCGTCATGGTGCCAGTAGCCATCTCACAACTGCCTGCTCCTATTCCCGATGCAGCAACTACAGCTGATACAACAACTGTACCGGAAACAAAAGCCACAGCGAACACAACAGGTCCAAAAACCACACTTGATACATCAGATACAACAACTGACCTGGCCGCATCAGATTCAACCATTGCTCCGGAAGCCAGCGCGTCCGACACATCAGAAGCACAACAAGCCACTAATCTGCACAACAATCGCCTTGAAAAATTAATGATAGACGCAAAAGCTGCACTGATAGAAAAAGACTATTCCAGGGCGATTCAAATTTACAACAGGGTGCTGACCTTAGGCGAGAGCGCCTATAAACAGGAAGCACAGGAATTCATCGGTGTTGCACGCGAGCGTAATGGCCAGCTCGCTCATGCAACAGCTGAATATAAAAAATATCTAGAACTGTATCCTGCTGGTGAAGATGCCGATCGCGTCAGGCAACGACTGACCGGGCTTTTAACAGCCGCTGATTCACCAAAAGCAAAAATGAAAATATCCGCAGAAAAACAAAAAGTCCCTTACTGGGATTTCTTTGGCACCGCATTCCAGTTTTATGATCGCAATACGATAACGTCTGCCAACGGAGACAGCGTAGTGGCAAGCTCGTCGTTAGCTACTGGTATTAACTACAACTCTCGATATATGGATGGCGACTATAAAATGCGCACCAGTTTTTCGGCATTGCACACCTATGACTTTGTGGCAGGCGAGACAGATGACACAAGAATTAACGAGCTCTACTTTGACATGATTTCGCCTGAACAGATTATCGAGACACGAGCTGGCAGACAAAAAGGCAGATCATCGGGTGTGGTCGGTCGCTTCGACGGCGTTGATGTGGGTTATCGCTTTAGTCCATCACATCAGGTGAAATTAATTGCAGGTTATCCGGTTGAATTTTCGGGTAGCACCGTAGCCCATGAAACGGACAAGTATTTTTATAGTATTGGTTATAACTGGACAGGATTCTTACCAGACTGGGATGCCAATTTCTTCAGTCTACAACAGATTGCAGATGGCATTACCGATCGTGAAGAAATTGGTTTTGAATTACGCTACAGGACACCTGAACAATCTTTTTTCACAATGCTCGACTATTCCACTGCATTTGGAGAAATCAACTACCTGACAATGGTATACAACCGGCGCCTGCCTCATGAAGCATCGCTGGATATCATTGCGGATTATCGCAAGAGCCCATTCCTGGCAACCAGCAGCTCATTACAGGGACAAACCGGCGTATCTACTATGGGTGACCTTGCTGCCACCTTAACTGAAGAGCAACTTGCAGAGCTAGCGCTGGACCGAACCGGGCTATACAAATCCTTAACTGCGCTGTACACACGAAACATTAAGAAAAATCTGGATTTTAACGCTGATATATCCGTATCTAATTTATCGGGTACTGATGCCACCACCGGGATTGCTGGCGTAACTGACGTACCCCCACAGGAAGGCACCGGCAACGAATATAGTTATGGGGCCGGCCTGGTTAGCTCCAGTATGCTTATGGAAAACGATCTCAACATAGTTAACATCCGTATAAGTCAGCTATTTAATTCTGATGTACTCTCACTCACAGGAAGCTCCAAATATCGCTTGCGCCAAGACTGGAGAGTTGGCCCAAAATTGCGCTGGGAAACACGCAATTATGATGATGGCCGCAGCTCCGATAAATTATCACCATCTGTAAGAGTTGAATACCGTCAAAATAAAAACTGGCAATTTGAATCCGAAATCACTTATGAAAGCAAATCCAGCACTTCCGAAACGGCTGCAACCCAAAAAGAAAGCAGCTACTTTATACATCTCGGATATTTCTATATTTTCTGACAGCTACTACTTGATTACATCCCAGAAACTTTCGCCACCGGCTTTATGTTTATCCAGTAATTCCACAACCTCGGTTTTATTTTCCAGCTTCGCCATATCCAGTGCTGTATTTTTATTCTGGTTACGGATATTTGCCCTGGCGCCGTGATCCAGCAAGCTTTTAACGATTGCTACATGGCCATTCTTTGCCGCCAGCATTAAAGCCGTATTGCCATAATTGTTTATATGGTCGATATTCGTCGTTTTTACTACCAGTACATTTACGCTTTCAATCAATCCTTTTTCAGCTGCCAGAATCAATGGCGTATTGTTGCCCCTTCTACTCGCCTGATTGGCATCTGCACCACGCGCAACAAGATTGGAAACGCCCTGGGCACTGCCATACTCTGTCACATATGACAGCAATGTATACCCGGACTTGTCCTGCGCATTAATATTGGCGCCGGAAGCAATCATTTTATCCAATAAGTCAGTCTGGTTATGCATGGCCGCAAGATGTAACGCGGTGCGGCCCTGGTTATCATACAAATCAAATTTGGCACCACTCGCCAGCAACTTGCTGGCAATAGCATTCTGCTTATTATTAATTACCCAGTGCAGCACCGTCATGCCATTATCCTGCTGACTGTTAACGTTGGGTTTATTGACAAGCAAGGCATCAACAACTTTACTATTTCCGGATTTACCGGCGGCAATTAACGGTGTTACACCATTGTTTGCTGCCAGATCAGCATTGGCTTTTCCCTTCAACAACGCCTGAACAGCCTCGATGCTCCCGGAAGCTGACGCCAGATTCAGAGCGGTTTCACCTTGCAGGTTTTTCAGGTCTACGGCTGCATTATTTTGTAACAACAGCACCACTACCTTGTGGTGATTTTTCATGGCTGCTCGCATCAACGCAGTATGACCCTGAGGATCTTTTGCATTAACATCGTCTTTCTTCAGATAGGTATTGCACTGCTGTTCATTGCCTTTCCAGGCTGCAATCATCAGGTCCGTCCAGCCAATATAAAAATCGGTACGCACCACAGGCACGTTCGCTACATCTACAGTCTGTGGCCGACTCGATTTCACACCTAATGAAATCAGCAGTGCACGGGTTGATGGATGATTTCTTTTATCGGCATAATCCAGTGCATTTAAACCAGACTTGTCTTTCAGGTTTAAATCAGCACCGAGTTTTGAGAACTGACGTATCATCTCGTCATTGCCATTTCGTGCTGCCAGAATCACCGCTGTGGCGTCAGCTTCATAACGATCGTTGACACGAGACTTTTCCAGCAGTAACGATGTTATTTCCAGATTGTCCTCATTAATAGCAACCGCCAGCGCAGTATTGCCATTGCGATTACGAATATTCCTGTTTATACCTTTCTGCAGCAAAATTTTTGCAGCGGATAAGTTGCCGGTCTGGCTCGCCGTATGCAACAGACTATTGCCCTGAGCATCCGCCTGGTTGATCTGGATATGCTCTAATAACTGGGTTAATGCCTGATTATCCTTATTTGCCACGGCATGCTGCGCATGTAAAAAATTATCCTGCTGATTATCATGGACAGCCGGGGCCTCGGCCAGTAATGCCAGCTGTTCTTTTGCCTGTGCGTAATCCTGTTGCGCAGCTTTGGTCAACCACAGGCGAGCCTGTGTTATATCCTTCTGAACGCCAAGCCCGTTCTTGTAGCACATACCCACTTCATACTGGGCCTTGATATGTTTGTTCTGTGCCGCCTTGAAAAACCACTTAAAGGCCTGAGATAAATCACGATCGACGCCATGGCCATTTCGCACCATCACTGCCAGCATATATTGCGCTTCCGAATCGCCTTTTACCGCAAGCTCATTGAGAACAACAGTAGCACCCTGAAAATCTTTCACGCGTATCAATTGTTTGGCATCATCAACTGATTTTGCCTCACCCATAACTGGCAAACCAAGCAACATAATCATTGATAAAGCAGCCAATACGTGGCGGGCTTCGTTCACACTATTTACTTCACGCCGTACCATATTTCGTCTCAACATTAATTCCGATCTTTTTAAGAAAATCTGTCGGCAATATACCGCCGGCACTGATGATCACCGCATCATTTTTGATACGGAAAGTTTGTTCACCCTGAACAACCGTTACACTATCCGGCTCAATCAGTTTGACATTTGAGCTAAACATAACCCGAATTCGCTGCTTTTGTACGGCATCTTCTATACGCGAACGATTCTTTTCCTTGACGCGCGAGAATGCCTCGCTACGATAAGACAAAATCACCATCGAACCTGGCAAATCGGCAATACTGAGCGCCGCTTCCAGTGCGCTGTCACCACCACCCACAACCAGTACTTTTTTGCCTTTGTACTCTTCGGGATCTATTAAACGATAAACAACCTTGTGCAGCTCCTCACCTGGCACGTTGAGTTTGCGCGGTGAACCACGACGACCTATACCCAGCAAGACCGCCTGTGTGTGATATTTCTTTTTGGCGGTTGCCACAACAAAACCATTACCGGATGATTGAATTTCGTTTACGCCTTCGTTGTAATGAATCTTGATACCGGTATCTTTTTCGATTTTTTTCCAGACATCCAGCAAAGCTTCCTTGGTTGTTTCGGTCATTTTTATCTTGCCGGCCAAAGGCAAATTCATAGGCGCTGTCATCACAATTTTTCCGCGTGGGAAATTAAATACTGTGCCACCAAGGCTGTCTTGCTCGAGCGTTAAATATTTCAGTTTTTTATCATGTGCCGCCAACGTTGCTGCAATCCCGGCCGGGCCGGCACCCACAATAACCACATCATAACCGTCGGCATTAGCGCCGGGTTTTATTTTGCTGCTAATAGCTTTCATGGCCTGCTTGCCCTGCTCAACCGCATTGCGTATCAAACCCATACCACCTAACTCACCGGCTATAAAAATACCGGGCACATTGGTTTCAAAGTTCTCACTGACAAACGGAATATCCACGCCGCGTTTCGCGCTACCAAATACCAGGCTTATGGCATCAAACGGACAGGCTTTTTTACAGGCGCCATGACCAATACAGTGCGATGGATTGATCAATCGCGCTTTGTTATTAATGACGCCGATGACATTACCTTCAGGACAGGCGGTAATACAGGCTTTGCATCCCAGGCATTTTTGTTCGTCGAACACAGGATGTAATGATGCTGGCTCACCCAGACCAT
>JACPVK010000006.1 GCA_016191795.1 Gammaproteobacteria bacterium | reverse complement strand
CCCACGCCCAAGCGTCAGGAGGACGCGAAAAAAAAGGGCCAGATAGCACGCTCACGTGAATTTAACACCATGGCGGTGATGCTGGTGTCGGCCATGGCCATGGTGATGCTGGGCAAGAAATTAATCATGGACCTGGGGGAGATGGTAGAGCGGCATTTGCAAATCAGCCGTGCGGATATTTTTGATGTGAACAGCATGATGCGCCTGCTGGCCGACGCCATCATCGAGGGCCTGTGGTTGCTCACACCTATTTTTGTGTTGCTGATGGTGGTGGCGATACTGGCACCTTTGTCCATCGGCGGCTGGTCGTTCAGTTTTGAAGCCATGCAACCACGCTTTAACAAACTCGACCCGATTAAAGGCATAGGCCGTATGTTCTCGGCGAAGTCACTGGTTGAGCTAATCAAGGCCATGGCGAAGTTTGTGCTGGTCACGGCCGTTGCGATTGGTGTGATCTGGCTGGATATGAATGATTTTGTCCGGCTGGGCAGTGAATCGCTGGAACCTGGACTGGCCCATGCCGGTGAATTGCTCGCCATGGCTTTCCTGTACGTATCCGCTGCGCTGGCACTCATAGCGGCAGTTGATGTGCCTTTCCAGATCTGGGATCACAACAAACAAATGCGCATTACCCGTCAGGAAGTGCGCGACGAAATGAAAGACACCGAAGGCAAGCCGGAAGTACGCAGCCGTATTCGTCAGTTACAACGTGAGGTGTCACAGCGCCGCATGATGGAAGCCGTGCCCAAGGCCGACGTGGTGGTGACCAATCCAACCCATTTCGCCGTTGCCCTGAAATACGACCCCAAACGCATGCGTGCCCCGGTGGTACTGGCCAAGGGTGCAGATCTGGTAGCGCTGAATATTCGCAAGATAGCGGAAGAAAATGGCGTGGCACGCATCGAAGCACCGCCGTTGGCACGGGCCTTGTATCACAGTACTGAAATTGGTCAGGCGATACCCCAGGGATTGTATTTAGCCGTGGCACAGCTGCTGGCATACGTGTTCCAGCTCAAGGCGGTTCAAAAAAATGGCGGCAGAAAACCGACACCACCGCCAATGGAAGTGCCGGATGAGTTCAAAAAGTATGCGGACATGGGTACGACGGAACCGGTAACGGAATGATATTCATGAACGGTATAAGAATTTCGACACAGAGACGCAGGGGCACAGAGTTTGTTATGCAATCTGCTTTTACTTTAAATCCCTCTGCGTCTCTGTGTCTCTGTGTCAAAGAATTAAAGGTGATCTAGATGGAAGCGGTATTACAAAACATACAATCCTGGAGTCGTCGCGGAGTGGTGGCGCCGTTTATGGTGATCGCCATGCTGGCGATGATGGTGGTGCCGTTGCCGCCGCTGGCGCTGGATATGTTGTTCACCTTCAACATCTCGTTGTCCGTCATTGTATTGCTGGTGTGTATTTACGCCAGGCGGCCGCTGGATTTCGTTATCTTTCCCACCATTTTGCTGGTGACCACCTTGTTTCGTCTGGCCCTGAATGTGGCTTCCACCCGTGTGGTGTTGCTCGAGGGCCATACCGGTACTGCCGCAGCTGGTCATGTTATTGAATCCTTCGGCGAGTTTGTGATTGGTGGTAATTGCACGGTTGGTCTGGTGGTGTTCGCGATTCTGGTGATTATCAATTTCGTGGTGGTGACCAAAGGTGCGGGTCGTGTCGCTGAAGTCAGTGCCCGTTTTACACTCGATGCCATGCCCGGCAAGCAAATGGCGATTGATGCGGATTTGAATGCCGGCATTATTAATCAGGACGAAGCGCGCAGTCGTCGTGCCGAAGTGGTGAGTGAAGCGGATTTTTACGGCTCCATGGACGGTGCCAGCAAGTTTGTGCGCGGTGATGCCGTGGCCGGTATTTTGATTACGCTGATTAATATTATCGGTGGTCTGGCTATCGGTATGGTGCAGCATGATATGTCGCTCTCCGACGCGGTGCGGGTTTATACCTTGCTGGCCATTGGTGATGGTCTGGTGGCACAAATACCCTCACTGCTGCTGTCATCGGCTACAGCGATTATTGTGACCCGTGATTCCGCCAGCCATGATCTGGGTGATCAGGTATTTGGCCAGTTGTTCGGCAATACCAAAGTGCTGTGGATTACCGCCGGCATTATGGCCCTGATTGGCATTATTCCCGGCATGCCCAACTTCGCATTTTTATTTCTCGCCGGTGTGATAGCCGTAATGGCCAAAATATTCGACAGGAAAAAAGCCGATGACGAATTGCGCAGCCGTGTCGTGCGTGAGGTGGAAAAACCCAAGCCCACCGCCGAGCAACGTGACCTGAGCTGGGATGATGTACAGCCCGTCGACTTGATTGGTCTGGAAGTGGGTTATGGATTAATTCCCATGGTGGATAGAAACCAGAATGGACAGTTGTTAAATCGCATAAAAGGCGTACGCAAAAAATTATCGCAGGATCTGGGATTTTTAATTCATGCTGTACACATTCGTGACAATCTGGATCTCGCGCCCAATGCCTATCGCATAACCTTACTGGGTGTGCCGGCCGGTGAAGGCACGGTATATACCGAACGCGAAATGGCGATTAATCCCGGCCAGGTATTTGGTGAATTAAAAGGTGCGCGTACCAAAGATCCGGCGTTCGGTCTGGAAGCCGTGTGGATCGAACCCGGCCAGCGCGATTATGCGCAGACTTTAGGTTACACCGTGGTCGATCCCACGACGGTTATCGCCACGCATTTAAATCAGATTTTGCACGATAACGCAGCCGATTTGCTGGGCCACGAAGAAGTGCAGCAATTACTCGACAAACTCGCCAAACAATCACCCAAACTGGTGGAAGATCTGGTACCCAAATTATTACCGCTGTCGTCGGTGGTAAAAGTGATGCAAAACCTGCTCGCTGAAGGCGTGCCGATACGTGATGTGCGCACCGTGTGTGAAGTGCTGGCAGCGAATGCTGCGCGCGTGCAGGATCCGCAGGAATTAACGGCGCTGGTGCGTGTCGCACTGGGTCGTTCCATCGTACAAAAAGTCGCCGGTTTAAATCAGGAATTACCGGTGATTACGCTGGAACCGGCACTGGAGCAATTACTGATGCAATCGGCGCAAACCGCATCGCAAGGTTCATTGGGTATCGAACCCAATCTGGCGGATCGTTTATTCAAATCACTGGAAAAAGTGGT
>JACPVK010000365.1 GCA_016191795.1 Gammaproteobacteria bacterium | reverse complement strand
TCCGTGAAAGCCGGAAGATTTTGACGCAGAGGCCCAGAGACGCCGAGTTTTCATCTGTTTTCTCTGCGCCTCCGTGTCTCGGCGTCAAGGTTTTTGGAGGGGAGGCTCGGGATGGCGGGTGATTTTGATGAAATATCCGGGTTAGTGGCATTGGATGCGTCCACGTTCGTTTGTTTTATAATGTCAGCTGATGTTGGACAGGAATCGATCGAGTGGTTCCGGCTTGTGTATGCCATAACCTTGCGCATAGTCCACACCGATGTGCTTCAGGCATTCAAGTATGGTGTCGTCTTCAACAAATTCGGCAATGGTTTTAAGCTTCATGACATTGCCTACACGGTGAATGGCTTCAACCATGGCGTAGTCAACCTTGTCGTGTGCCATGTTGCGTACAAAATTACCGTCTATTTTCAGAAAATCGACTGGCAGGTTTTTGAGATAGCCAAATGATGACATGCCGCTACCAAAATCATCCAGTGCAAACATGCAGCCCACTTCTTTCAGGCAACGCATAAAATGGATTGCGCGTGACAGATTGGCAACAGCTGCTGTTTCTGTGATCTCAAGGCATATGTGCGCGGTAACAAGTGGAAACTGTGTGAATTTTTGCAATAAAAATTCCAGAAATTTTTCATCAGTAACGGATTGGCCAGAAAGGTTAATGCAGCAATAATCAATATGATTCAGATAATGAGGATTTGCCGTTAATGTATCCAGCGCCTTTATGACAACCCATTTATCTACTTCCGACATAAATCCATAACGTTCAGCAGCCGTGATGAATGTACCGGGATTAATTATCTGACCCTGTTCATCAAGCATTCGCAGCAGTAATTCCATGTGTTTATATTTATCAAGCGGGTTTTCGACTGGCGCAATAGATTGCGCCATTAACATTAACCGCCCTTCACTTAATGCATTTTTGATGCGTGTAACCCACTGCATTTCAAGATGCCGCTGATTCAGGTCCTGGTCATCTGCCTGAAAAACATGTACGCGATTGCGGCCACGCTCTTTGGCAACGTAACAGGCTGCATCGGCAGCACTCATGGCCATGCCTGCATTGGTTATACTGCTGTTTAATTCAGCAATGCCAATACTGGCGCCTAATGAAAATGTCTTATTGTCCCAACTGAATCGATATTCGGCAATATGAGTTAATAAAGACTGGGTAATGTGTTGTGCTTTTTCCAATGGGCAGCTGATTAGCAACAAGCCAAATTCATCGCCGCCCAAACGGGAAAAAATATCTGCCTTGCGCAATTTACGGTGCATCAAGTCACTCAATTGGCGCAGTAATTCATCGCCTGCGGCGTGGCCGCAGGTGTCGTTGATGATTTTGAACTGGTCGAGATCAATGTAACATAGTACATCCTTGTACTCGTTGTTGTGTGACTGCGACAGGGTCTCAATCAGTTTATGTTCAAATGCGTGTCGATTTAATAACCCGGTGAGTTGATCATGCGTTGCCATATAATCGAGCTTTCTGGCCGTAGCGCGTGATTCCGAGACATTGCGATAGACGATAACTGCGCCGGATACATTATCACCTTCATGTAAGGGGTTGCAGGTGTACTGTACCGGGATGGGGTGCCCGCTTTTATTCCAGAATACTTCAGTCGCTTCCAGACCCATGTTAAATACGATGACCTGAGTGATGGGTAGGGTATCTCTGGTGATGGGTGTTTCATCTTCGCGTTTGTAATGAAATAAAGCGTGAATGTCCTGGCCGATTAGATCTTCAGTGTTGTAATCAAGCATGTTTGCAGCGGCTTGATTGGCAAATGTGCAGCGCAT
This sequence comes from Gammaproteobacteria bacterium, assembly GCA_016191795.1. Classification (GTDB taxonomy): domain Bacteria; phylum Pseudomonadota; class Gammaproteobacteria; order SZUA-229; family SZUA-229; genus JACPVK01. The sequence continues at coordinate 3,023 of JACPVK010000365.1, read as the reverse complement.
TTCTTTGTCAACACTGAAAATGCCTTCGCCGGTTGATTCGACCAGTAATTGATTAAACCGGGTTAATTTTTCGAGTGACTCTTTGGTTTTATTGTGTTCTGACAAATCTATAAAGGCTTCTACAATGAGAGGATCGTTATTGCGATTAATAACAACAGCATTGCGCATTAACGGTAAGGTAACTTGATTTCTGCCAAATCCTGCAATTTCTTCGGCTTCAATTGTTTTTTTATTTTTTAGAGCTGGGCAGTGAGCGCAATGCTGGTAACAATTAATAATTGATTCGCAAGACTGCCCGATTAATTGCGAGGCCGTTTTGCCAAATAATCGTTCTGCTGCGCGGTTGCTCTGAATAATTTCGCGGTTACTGTTGATAAGTACCATGGCAACAGGCGCTTCTTTAAGCAGGATATTTATCAACTCCTGATTTTCAAACTTTTGCCGGTCAAGTATTTTTATGCGCTCTGCCAGGTTTCGGTACTTGTCCTGGGCACGTGCTATATGCCGTTTGTCAAATTCGATGGATTCATCAGCCAGCGTGAGCATAATGCCGGCTATTTCCTGTGATTTGGATATCAGTGGGCGCGCACATAAGGTTAGTGTGACTTGTATACGGAGTGCATAATAAAAAACTTGCTTCAATGTTTCAGTCTGGTTTGATTGAAGGGCTTTTCGAATCCATAACTGGATATCAGGGCAATCCAGTAGTGATGAAAATTCCTTGAGATGCGTTGTCGAGTCTCGAATATTTGTATTGAGTTGAGAAAATGCTGGATTGAGATAACGTATAACGGCGTGATCGTCTAGTACGGCAACTGCTGAGCCAAGTAAATTATAAGCCTGGCATTGCACAATAAATTCATGCATATCAGATTGTAATTGTATGCCTTGGCTGGTGTTAGCAGAATACGTCATGAAAATCAGAAAGTAAGGATTTTATCGGCATCGGCTATCAGGCCGTAAAGCAGCTGCATGGAGCCCATCTCGCACTTTAAGCCTTCTTCCAGTGTTGGCATTTCATCCCTGCGGCTTTCGCAGCACACACCGCAACCGATCATGTTGCCACCCGTGTTACGGAATATATCCAGTTGTTCCTGGATATCATATTGCAGGGTGCTGACCAGGATGGCTTCTACACCCTTACCCAGTAAAAAGACACTGACATGATTGTCATAAGCCAGCGAGGTGTTTGCCAGGCGAAAGGCGTTCCATACAGTTTCTGGATCATTGGAGTAAATGACTATCGTGATCTTCATGGTAAGACCGGGGGGTTGAAAATCTACCTACCAGCATAGTGCATTTCAGCAGTAATATATGTACCTATCAAAATATTATCGGCTGTTTCCACATACTGAAAATATCGTGGTCAGACACCCACCCAGTCGCGACTGTAACCCTGTTATTTACATACTTTCGTCGTGCACCACGCCGCCGGACAAATCCACCATCTCCATGGTTACCTGATCAAAACGCTGTACCTGGCCACCGTATTGAGCAGCGAATGTTTCGGCATCTTTTTGTAACGCAAAGCTGGCAATGGTTGGCCCCATGGCGCCATGACGTTTGCTGCCCAGTACATAAAACGCCTGTTTCGCATCTACCCAGTTGCCACGTGGCTCTTCCCAGCTGGCTTTGCCCATGTCTTGTGTGAAAATACCGGTGACGCGTTTTTGTTGTTCGGGTTGTAAATAAATCGAAAACATTTCGGTGGTGTCACAAAACAGATCTTTTTCACCATTGGCGTAATGTATTTGTGCCTTGGGGCCGGGGAAGTCGAGCAAAGTCATGCCGTCAAGTGAACAGGAGTCACCTGTGGTGAGTTCATGAGGTGTGACAGTGGTTGGTTGTTTATTGCAACCGCTGATGGCTATTGCCAGTGAAAGCGGTACTAACCAGTACTTTGCGGCTTGTTGAAAAACTCCCCAAAGAGTAACAAGAATTTTGACGCAAAGGCGCAAAGGCGCAAAGTTTAAAGGAATGACAAGGCGAGTGGATTGCCATGTTTTGCATGGTTCATCTCGAATCTGGCAGAGCTGACCAGGCGCGCAAACAGCCTCTATTTTTTTATTTGCGTCTTTGCGTCTTTGCGTCAAATTTTCTGGTATTGAGTGCTTCAACAAGCCGTTTGTCTTGATTGCTGTCATTTGAATCTCCATAGAGCTATTAATAACGGGGCGATAATCCAGGCGACCATCATACTGCCGAGCAGCAGCGGATTGGACAGGCTGGCGGGAAAAATAGTGGCAAGGCCATATAATGTTTTGATGTCATCCATGCTGAAAATATTCAGTAAGCGGAAAATATCTGCCGGATTCAGCAACAGCATCAGCGGTAATAGCTGTTCACCAAATTCTCCGCCGGATAACACCAGAATACCGAGCAGGGCAAGATCGAATACCAGTACAAATAAAAACCATACGGCGATCGCGGCGCCACTGGCACGGGCGCGATCTCTGGCAATGACTGATACCATCACGGCAAGACTGAGAAACACCATGCCCAGCAACAAGGCACTCAACATAAAACCAATGTAGTGATAAAGCGCGTTCATATCGTAGTGGAAAGCGAGCAACAACCCGGCGCTACCAAACCCGGCCAGTGTTGCTATCGTAAAGGCGGCTGATAAACCAAAAAATTTTCCCAGTAATAATTCAAGCCGGGTGATGGGCAGTGATAACAATAAATCCAGTGATCCACGCTCACGTTCACCCACTACCGCGTCATAGCCCAGCATTAAGGCAATCAGCGGGATCAAATAAATCACCAGGCTTACCAGGCTGGCAATCGTCACCTGAATACTGCCGGGCCCGACCGAACCCTGTTGTGCCGACCCAAAATAACTGATGGCCAGTGCAAACAGGGTAAAGATAACCGCTACGGCAATCACCCAGCGATTACGAATACGATCGCGGAACTCCTTGGCGGCGAGTATGCGGATTTGTTTAATTTCTATCTGGTGCATGATTTTACAACCGCAGGTTTTGAATTTAGGATGTAAATCTTTACTAAATTACATTTGCGTG
>JACPVK010000364.1 GCA_016191795.1 Gammaproteobacteria bacterium | reverse complement strand
GGGCGTGACGCGTTTGCCGCAGCCCTGCCTTATGCGCAGGCGAAAAAAAGTCAGTTCAGTGCCAAAGAAAAACTCAATACCCTGGATGAAATTACCCATTACAACAATTTTTATGAGTTTGGCACCGACAAGGCCGATCCGGCCGTGAATGCGCGCAATTTCAATACTCAGGGCTGGACGGTAACCGTTTCGGGTGAGGCGGAAAAAACCGGTACGTTTAACCTGGAAGATTTCATCAAGCCCTATGCACTGGAAGAGCGCATTTATCGTTTGCGTTGTGTGGAGGGCTGGTCGATGGTGATTCCCTGGGTGGGGTTTTCACTGGCTGACATGATTAAACAATTTAAACCCACTTCGCGTGCCAAATATGTTGAATTTGTCACCCTGAAAGATCCGGAGCGTATGCCGGGCCAGAGACGCCGTGTTCTGGAATGGCCCTATACAGAAGGTTTGCGTATGGATGAAGCCATGAATCCCTTAACACTCATGGCAGTGGGGCTATATGGCGATGTACTGCCTAATCAGAATGGCGCACCACTGCGACTGGTCGTGCCATGGAAATACGGATTCAAAAGTATTAAATCGATAGTGGCGATACGTTTTACCGAAAATGAACCCACTTGTACCTGGAATGTTACAGCCCCGCGTGAATACGGTTTTTATTCCAATGTGAATCCGGACGGGGATCACCCGCGCTGGAGCCAGGCGACTGAACGCAGAATTGGCAGTAATTTCTGGGATCCAAAAGTCAAAACCCGGATGTTTAATGGCTATGCGGACCAGGTTGCACATCTGTATGCCGGCATGGATCTGAAAAAATATTTTTAATGTCGACTATTTCATCCCATATTTTTTTGCGGTTTAAGCCGCTGGTGTTTGTGCTATGCCTGTTGCCATTAGCCTTTCTGGTCTATGGGGCCTTTAATAATACGCTGGGTATCAATCCGGTTGAGGCAATGACCCGTAAAACCGGTGACTGGACTTATTACCTGTTGCTCATCACCCTGAGTATCACACCGTTACGCAAGTTTCTTGATCTGGGCTGGCTGATTCACTACCGCCGCATGCTGGGCCTGTTTGTGTTTTTTTATGGCAGTTTACATTTACTGACGTATGTCTGGTTTGATCAGTATTTCGATGTGGCCGATATCCTGCGCGATATCGTCAAGCGGCCGTTTATTACGTTGGGTATGATTTGCTGGTTATTATTGGTTCCGCTGGCCATTACCTCAAATCAGGCCATGATCAAACGACTGAAAAAAAACTGGGCGCGATTACACAAACTGGTTTATGTCATTGCTGTCGTGGGCCTGGTGCACCATGTCATGATGATCAAGGCGGATTATCAGCAACCTCTAATATTAGGATTGATATTGTGTTTGCTACTGGGTAGCCGCTGGATTCTTGCCACCGCCAGGTACAAAAAAACTTAGACAATATCACCCAAGCTGATATGATTGGCGTCGTCGGTCTGCTTGCAGAATCATACTAATAATAATCCGGCACAGGTTACTGTAATCCCCCCTCATATGGACGTTGCTGGTGCAGTTCTGCACTACATAAATCTAACAACTAACATATGTTACGCATGTGCGTAGCAGGAGTGCTATTGATGTCTATTTCACGCCGTGATTTTTTGCAGTTGATGAGCCTTGCTGGCGCCTCGGGTTTGTTGCCCGGTTCGGTCTTTGCCATGCAACAAAAACCTTCAGATATTTACGAGCTGCCAAAGTTTGGTAACGTAACCCTGATGCATTTTACCGATTGCCATGCGCAATTGTTGCCGATTTATTTCCGAGAACCCAATGTCAACATTGGCCTGGGATCGGCTTTGGGCAAACCACCACATCTGGTAGGTAATAATTTATTGAAACATTTTTCAATCAAACCCGATTCGCTTGAAGCACACGCTTTCTCGTATCTTAATTTTAGTGAAGCGGCAAAAACCTACGGCAAGGTAGGTGGTTTTGCCCATCTTGCTACACTGGTTAAGCGCATCCGCGCAGACCGCGGAGCGGCAAACTGTTTGTTACTGGATGGTGGCGATACCTGGCAGGGTTCCGCTACATCATTATGGACTCGCGGTATGGATATGGTTGGCGCCTGTAATCAGTTAGGCGTAGATGTGATGACGGGTCACTGGGAATTTACCTATCTGGAAAAAGAAATTCTGCAAAATCTGCAGGCTTTCAAAGGTGAGTTTGTTGCACAAAATATCAAGGTAAAAGACGAAGCGATATTTGAAGGTGCCGCAGTTTATGACGAAAACACCAATCACGCATTCAAGCCCTACACCATCAAGGAAATGAACGGTGTAAAAGTTGCCATTATTGGTCAATCTTTCCCCTATACACCCATCGCCAATCCATCACGGTTTATTCCTAACTGGAGCTTTGGCATTAACGATGAAACCATGCAGCAGCTGGTCGACGAAATTCGTGGTGGCAAGCTGGCTGACCTGGTGGTCGTGTTGTCACATAATGGTATGGATGTGGATCTCAAGCTTGCCTCGCAGGTGAGCGGTATTGATGTGATTTTTGGCGGTCACACACACGATGCCATGCCCAAACCCAGCATTGTAAAAAATAAATCAGGCCAGACGCTGGTGACCAACACCGGTTCCAACGGCAAGTTCCTGGCCGTGATGGATTTTGATGTGCGCGGTGGAAAATTGCGTGATTATCGCTATCGCATGTTGCCGGTATTTTCCAATTTGCTGGCAGCAGATGCCGAGATGCAGTCTTATATCGACAAAGTGCGTAAGCCGTATCTGGGTAAATTAAATGAAGAGCTCGCGGTAGCTGATGAATTGCTCTATCGCCGTGGTAATTTTAATGGCACCTTCGATCAGATTATTTGCGATGCGCTGCGTTCTGATTCGGATGCTGAAATTTCATTGTCTCCTGGATTCCGCTGGGGCACCAGCGTGTTGCCGGGCCAGACGATTACCATGGATCATGTCATGGATCAGACTGCCACCACCTATCCTGAAACCTATGTTCGTGAGATGACGGGCGCCGAGATCAAACTCATTCTCGAAGATGTAGCGGACAATCTGTTTAACAAAGACCCCTATTACCAGCAGGGCGGTGACATGGTGCGTGTGGGTGGTATGGATTATGTACTGGATCCAACCCTTGCAATCGGCAAGCGTGTCAGCAATATGACGCTGGACAATGGCAAGAAAGTCGAAGATAACAAGCGCTATAAGGTGGCAGGCTGGGCAACTGTCAACTCACAAGCGGAAGGACGGCCGGTATGGGATATAGTGGCGGATTATCTTCGAGCCCACAAACACGTGAAGCTGGCCAAATTAAATACACCAAAGCTGGTGAATGTAAAAGGAAATCCTGGTTTAACCTGATCAAAATGCCCCGGTATGGGGCATTTTTTTGTGTCTGTGATCTGGTCTGGCTGGTCTACACTCTATAGTTAGTTTGGTGAGCATGCGGCGTGTCGTTTGATGTGCTGCAATATCGCAAATGACAGAATGGGTGTGAGCGTGCGAGACGAGCTAAATACAACCAGTCAATCAGCCTTGATTGAATTACCGATCGCACGGTTGCTGTGCCACTATACATGCCTGAGTGTTACTCTACTGGTTTATGTACTGTTAATACCTGCCTGGGCAATAGCCGAGCCTGTCACTGAATCCGATGAATATATAATCAAAGCAGCCTTTCTCTATAAATTTTCCAAATTTATCAAATGGCCCTCGAAGCAAGATAGTGAAACCTCGGCGTCGACATTTGATATTTGTATTTTGGGTACAAATTATTTTGGTGTAGCCACAGAAACACTTGCCGAGAAAACAACGGGCGGTGCACAGGTGGTTGTAAGTTATATTGACAGTATTCCATTCTTTAACGATTGCCATATTTTATTCATTAGCAAATCTGAAACTAAAAGGCTTGGTGATATATTGCAATCAGTTGCTAATCAGCCAGTATTAACGGTCAGTGATATTGATGGATTTGTATCAAATGGCGGTTGTATTGAGTTTGTTACTCAGGATGATAAAACGGATTTTAATATTAATTCGCGTGCAGCCGAACACTCGCAATTAAAGTTCAGTGCTCAATTACTCGAGCTGGATAAAGTGGTGGTTACCAAATGAGCTCGCTTGAATTCATAACATCACTGGGGAAAAATATTTCATTGCGTAACAAGCTGTTGCTGATCATTTTGATTGCCAGCAATACTGCCTTGTTCATTGCCAGTACGGCGGTCATTATTTACGATCGTCAATCCTACAAAGAAGCCATGCAACAGGAAATGAAAGTGCTGGGAAATGTCATTGCTCAGCGCAGTGCTGCTGCCCTGACTTTTCAGGATACGCATCTGGCCGAGGAAAACCTGCATGCATTCGTTAAAAAATCAACCGTCATGAGTGCCTGTATATATGATGATGATGGTGTGTTCTTTGCCGGTTATGATGCCGGTCATCCGGATTATATTTGCAATCAAATTGAGCCGGTCATGGAAAGTGGTTTTAAGGCTGATTACTATTTGGAAAAAGAGGATATTCTGCTAGATGGAAGTAGACTTGGTTCGTTACTTGTTACAGTGAATCTCGATGATATTAATCAGCGATTAATGCGTCACATTATCGTTGTATCAATGATATTTCTCGCTGCCGGCGCAGTGACGTTGTTTCTCGGTATCAAGCTGCAAAGAATTATAACCGGACCGATTGACGAGTTGGCGGCAGTAGCGAGACAGATACACAGCGACAGGTCTTATTCCCTGAGAGTAAAGCAAATCACCAATGACGAAATAGGCCAGTTAGTGATTGCCTTTAATGATATGTTGGAAGGTATAGAAGATCGTGATCTGATGCTGGTGGATGCCAAGAAGAATCTTGAAGAAATAGTACGCAAAAGAACGGCGGAGTTACGTGAAGCACAAAACGAATTAATACGTAAAGATCGTATGGCAACACTTGGGCAGCTCACGGCGGTGGTGAGCCATGAATTACGCAATCCGTTGGGTACAATTCGCACATCCATGTTTACATTATTCAACCGTGTCAACATTAAAGATGAATCGATAAAACATATTTTCGACAGAATAGATCGGAATATCGTTCGCTGCGACAGTATTATTACCGAGTTACTGGACTTTTCCAGGATACGCGCGTTGCAGCATCAAAAAACCAGTCTTGGTAACTGGATTAAACTTGTGCTGGAAGATCTTGATATATCAAAAGACATTTCTGTTGTATTGAATATTGATGACTCGCTAGAAGTTGATATTGATAGAGACTTATTCAGGCGAGTTATGATTAATGTTATCGAGAACGCAGAGCAGGCGGTCAATAGTCATGTTGGTAACAAAAATATAATCGTTGAATGTCGCGTTAATAACAATCGAACAGAAGTGATTATTACTGATACCGGACCCGGGATGGAAAAGGATGTGTTGCCACGCATATTCGAACCCATGTTTAGCACCAGGGCATATGGTATCGGATTAGGCTTGCCAATCGTCAGACAAATCATGCTTCAGCATGGAGGTAATGTAGATATTGAAAGTGAACCAGGTATCGGGACACGCGTTGTATTGTGGTTGCCGAGTCATGCCCGACATGTTTCGCAAGATATCTCGTTATCAGCAAGTCATGGTAGCTGATTATGAATGCCATAAATAAAATCCTGATTATTGATGATGATGCGGATTACGTGGAAGCACAACAGGAATTCCTTCAGGACAATGGCTATCGCACTATTGTTGCTCGTAGTGAGGCTGAAGCTAAACAAATAATATTATCTGATGACATTCATGTATCACTGGTGGATATTCGGCTTGGCAAGGAATATGGCGTAAGTCTGGTTCATGAATTAAAGGAAATAAAACCAGATCTGATCTGTATTATGGTTACCGCATATGTGTCGCTGCCAGCTGCAGTCGATGCCATAAAGCAGGGTGCGTTCGAGTATCTTGCAAAACCAATCAATCCTGAATCATTGCTGGCTACACTGGAGCGTGCGTTCACTTTAATCAAGGCACACAATGAACGTGACATAGCACGTGAAGCGTTGCAAAGAGAGCAGGACCGTGCCCAGGTTACGCTGGATGCCATCGCAGACGGTGTTATTTCAACAGACGTTAACGCGCGTGTCGAATATATGAATCCGGCGGCTGAGCGAATGACAGGATGGATGCTGGGAATCGCCAGGGGAATATCAATTGATAAAATAGTGTGTTTGCGTAATGAGGAAAATGAAAAGGTTGTTGATAATCCGGTTTATAAATGTATGCGTGAACAGCTAACTCTGGATATACCCAAATCAGTCTTATTGATGCGAAGTGATGGGGCTTCAATATGCGTTGAACATTCGGCAGCTCCCTTGCGAGACACCAGGCATAATATAAAAGGTAGTGTTCTGGTATTGCGTGATGTGACAGAAGCAAAAAAACTGGCAGAACGCATTTCGTATCAGGCTCAGCATGATTCATTAACGGGCCTGATTAATCGAATGGAGTTCGAGGACAGGTTGAACAGGGTATTCAGGGCAGTTAAAAGCAATTCGACAACAAATGTTTTGCTATATATCGACCTGGATCAGTTTAAGGTAGTTAACGATACCTGCGGTCATGTTGCCGGCGATGAGTTGTTATGCCAGCTTACCGCGCTGTTTAGCCAGAATATAAAAAATAATATGACTCTGGGCCGCCTGGGCGGTGACGAGTTTGGTTTACTGGTAGAAAACAGTACACTTGAACAGGCTTATGAAATCGCTGAGAAGATTTTGCGCGTATGCAATGACTTTCGGTTTAACTGGCAGGATAAAACTTTCACGATTGGTGCCAGTATAGGCATGGTTTCGATAGATAGTGAAACGATAAAAGTATCCGATATTCTCATTCAGGCGGATACTGCATGTTATACAGCCAAGGATATGGGGCGCAACAGAATACATGTTTACCAGCTCGGTGACATTGATTCGCAAAAACGTCATGGTGAAATGCAGTGGGTTTCAAAAATAAACAAGGCATTCGAGGATGACCGGTTTTGTTTGTTCTGCCAGAGTATTATAGCGATTGATGGTTCAGAAAATGATAAGGCGCATTACGAGTTGCTGGTTCGTATGCGCGACGAAGATGGCCTGTTAATACCACCTGGTGCATTTATAGCGGCTGCAGAACGTTATAATTTAATGATTAATATCGATCGCTGGGTGGTCAAAACTGCTTTTTCTATTCTGACGGAAGATAAACCGCTGCTGGATAATCTGGCTTTGTGTACCATCAATCTTTCCGGCCAGACCTTGAGTGATCAGGATTTTGCCAGATACATAAATGATCTGTTTGATAACAGCCCTGTTCCGCCATCAAAAATTTGTTTTGAAGTGACGGAAACCGCGGCGATTTCCAATCTTAAAAATGCCATGCATTTTCTTCATCAATTAAAACTGAAAGGTTGTATGTTCGCGCTGGATGATTTTGGCAGTGGTTTGTCTTCTTTTGCTTATCTGAAGAATTTGCCGGTAGATTATCTAAAAATTGATGGCTCTTTTGTCAAGGATATGGCGACAGATCCCATAGACTGCGCCATGGTGAAATCCATTAATGATGTGGGGCATGTCATGGGCAAAAAAATAATTGCAGAATTTGTCGAAAATCAGGAAATACTGCATATGTTGCAGGAAATGGGCGTGGATTATGCCCAGGGTTACGGGATATCAAAACCCGAGGCCTTTGGCGAGAAGCAGCGTCGGCATTAATCGATAAAGCGTTTTGTTAAATTGCCATAGGCATCAATGCGTCGATCACGCAAATAGGGCCAGGCGCGCCGCACTTTTTCTGTTTTGCCAAAATCCAGATCTGCATAGAGTATGCATTCATCTTTGTCGTTAGCCTGGGCTATGAATTCACCTTGTGGTCCGCACACAAAACTGTTTCCCCAGAACTGGCTGCCCGGTGTTTGTCCGGTGTTGTCTTTTTCCAGGCCAGTGCGATTGCATGCTCCCACAAATAATCCATTGGCGATGGCATGACTGCGTTGTATCGTAAGCCATGCCTGTAACTGGCGTTGTTGTTCATCACTGTTATCGGCCGGGTCCCAGCCAATAGCGGTTGGATACAGCAAAATATCGGCGCCCTTAAGTGCCATCAGGCGTGC
>JACPVK010000411.1 GCA_016191795.1 Gammaproteobacteria bacterium | reverse complement strand
TTGGCCATAAACACGGCATTGTCCTGGGTAATCTTGTTGGCCTGATTGACTCGGATTATCAGGGACAACTTTTTGTATCCTGCTGGAACCGTAGCAAGGACAGTTTTAATATCGAACCCGGAGATCGTATTGCGCAACTGGTATTTTTACCCGTAGTACGTGTTGACTGGGAACAGGTTGAAGACTTTGAGTCATCGGATCGTGGTGCCGGTGGTTTTGGCCATTCCGGGCATAAATAACGAATACAAAGCTATGACGCAAAGAACGCAAAGATTTTTTATTAATCACTACAGATGAACCAGGTTTTGCAACGCCTGCTGGTGAAGATCCATTACAAAATTAACTTTGCGACAAGGCTTTTCCCAAACAACATGAGATTTGTTTCCCCAAGGAATAACCGATGAAAATTACCTCCGCGATTTTCCGCATGTATGACATTCGCGGTATCGTTAAAGAAGATTTAACTCCCGATGCCGTGAAAATTATTGGCCAGGCGTTTGCAGCTGAATGTCTGGCGCAGGATTGCAACACCGTCGCCATTGGCCGTGATGGTCGCTTGCACTCCCCGTTGCTGGCAAGAAAACTCGCCGAAGGTTTACAGGCAGGCGGCTGCGATGTGATTGATGTAGGCGAAGTCCCAACACCGGTTTTGTACTTTGCAACACATCACTTGCGTACACACACCGGCATCATGGTCACGGGCAGTCACAACCCGCCGGAATACAATGGCCTGAAAATGCTCATCAACGGCAAAACCTTGTACGGTGATGACATTCTTGGCCTGCATAAACGTATTGAAGAAAATCGCCTGACCACCGGCAAGGGAAAATATCGCCAGCAAAATATCGACGAAATTTATCTCAAGCGAATTACTGATGATGTAAAACTTGCCAGGCCCATGAACATAGCTGTCGACTGCGGCAATGGTGTGGCAGGAAAAATTGCCCCGGAATTATTCCGTCGCATGGGATGCACTGTCACTGAGTTATTTTGCGATGTGGATGGTACTTTTCCGAATCATCATCCCGATCCAAGCAAGCTGGAAAATCTGCAGGACCTGTGTAAATCCATTGAAAAAAATGGCCATGATCTTGGCCTGGCATTCGACGGCGACGGCGATCGTGTCGGCATAGTCGACAACAAACAGCATATTATTTTCCCTGACCGGCAAATGATTCTCTACGCCGAAGATGTTTTATCGCGCAATCCCGGTGCGCAGATAATTTATGACATCAAATCCAGTTACCATCTGGGTAATGCGGTAAAGAAAATGGGCGGCGAACCACTGATGTGGAAAACCGGACACTCGCTGATCAAGGCAAAAATGAAAGAAACCGGCGCATTGCTGGCCGGTGAAATGTCTGGCCACATATTCTTCAAGGAACGCTGGTATGGTTTTGATGATGGCCTGTACGCTGCGGCACGCATGCTGGAAATACTGAGCAAAAAAGACGAAACTGCGGCTGAAACTTTTAGCAAACTGCCAGACAGCTTTAACACGCCCGAGTTACAAATTAAATTCAACGAAGGCGAACACCTCAAATTTATGGAGAACTTCAAACAACAGGCAAAGTTCACCGATGTGGTGGACATATCCACCATTGATGGCATGCGAGTAACCTGGAACAAGGGCTGGGGATTAATTCGCCCATCCAATACCACACCAAGCCTGGTGTTGCGATTCGAAGCCGAAGACAAGAAGAGCCTGAATGAAGTACAGGCCATCTTCCGCGAACAAATGCTAAAAGTGGATTCACAAATGAAAATACCTTTTTGAACAAAAAAACAAACACAGCTAATTGACACAGAGAATCAGAGACACAGAGATGATATTTAATCCGTTTTTCTCTGCGCCACCGTGTCTCTGCGTCGAAACTCTTTCTGCCATACTGGAGAAATTCATTTGGATAAAATAACTGCTCAAACCACTGCCAAAGTATTATCCGAAGCTTTGCCATATATTCAGCGCTTCCATGATAAAACCGTTGTTATTAAATACGGCGGCAACGCCATGACGGACCCGGCATTAAAAACCGCTTTCGCGCGCGACATAGTGCTGTTAAAGGCCGTTGGTATGAATCCGGTAGTGGTGCATGGTGGTGGTCCACAAATTGAGGAGTTGTTGAAACGTGTGGGTAAAAAAGGCGAATTCATTCAGGGCATGCGCGTTACCGATACCGAAACCATGGATCTAGTGGAAATGGTTTTAGGTGGCCAGGTTAACAAGGAAATAGTCAGCCTGATTAATCAGGCAGGCGGCAAGGCGGTTGGCCTGACGGGCAAGGACGGTCATTTTATACGCGCCAAAAAACTGCGCATGGAATCAAAAGACAAACCCGGCGATGTGATTGATATTGGACATGTTGGTGATGTAACACGCATCGACCCAGGCCTGATTTCGTTTCTCGATTCGGGCGACTTTATTCCTGTTATTGCACCGATAGGTGTTGGCGATCAGGGCGAAACCTACAACATCAATGCGGACGTTGTGGCTGGAAAACTCGCTGAAGTATTAAAAGCTGAAAAGCTGATTTTACTCACCAACACGCCGGGCGTACTCGACAAGCATGGCAAACTGCTTACCGGACTCACACCGCAGGGAATAGACGCACTGGTGAATGACGGCACTTTATCCGGCGGCATGCTGCCAAAAATAAGTTCGGCACTGGATGCAGCACGTGCCGGAGTCAATGCTGTTCATATCATTGACGGACGAGTCGAGCATGCCATCTTACTCGAATTATTTACCGACGCCGGTGTTGGCACTTTGATTCATGGTTAATTGAAGCAGATTCAACTGATACAAATAGCACTAAAGGCCCGGTAGCTAAGTAATTAATTGTGTCGTGCCTGCGATACCTGCAAGGATACAGGTATCGCAGGCATTACATGCGCCGGGACCCCGGGCAAATACCTTCAACAACAATAATAATCTCTGCGCTCACAGCGCCTCTGTTGCTAACATTTTTTTCTTATTGGCCATAAATATTCGCCTTTGCAACAGATTCACACTGCACCTTACATCTGACTACCTGGCAGGCGTGGGTGCTGCCGCTGGTGCTGCTGCCTTTGGCGCGGGTGCTGGTGCTGCCTTTGGTGCTGTTGCAGCTGGTGCTGTTGTAGCTGCTGCCGTTGGTGCTGTTGTAGCTGCTGCCGTTGGTGCTGTTGTAGCTGCTGCCGCTGGTGCAGCTGCTGGCGCTGCAGCGGCCGGAGGCAATGGCGGCAATCCTTTCAGCTCTCGAAAACGTTTCTGATCATCGTCGAACCGTTTGTTAAGATCCTTGCGCTCATCCTGTTTGGTTTCAACATATTTGTAGTTGCTTTCCAGTTGTCGACTCACTGAATCGCGTTGCTTGAAAAGATTGTCAGGCACCGTACGGCCTGATTTTTCAATTTCAGAAATGCGCGCATTCACTTCAGTCATTTTGCGCTCGCCTTCCTTGATATTGCTTTCAGCCAGTTGAATTTGTGAATCTATCGCAGACACACGATCAACCCGCGCAATTTCTATATCGCGATCAGAGGTAAATGTTTCCAGCAAAACTCGATCGCGCAAATCCTGGGCTTTGGATTCGATCAAACGCGCCTTTTTGACAGACTCCTCTGCTGCCTGTTCCTTCTTTTCCTTTTCCAGCTGCTCCTGCGATTTATATGTTTTGACAACCACGCCCTGCTCATTCAATACCGCACGCTTCTGATTGAGGTACTGGGGGGGCACCTCATCGCCATAATGCACCTGGCCTTTGTCATCGACCCATTTGTTCATTGCCGCCTGTGTTGTAGCCGCCATGCTGGATAAAATCAGCAGCGAAACGATTTGAAACTTCATAAAAATAATCTCCAGTAAAACCCTAACAATGCAGCACAGTATATACGCCATACGTCATTTTTTCCTTTGCGCTATGGCACACTAATACACCTTCATCACTGGAACCCAAACTTTGAACTGGCTTGACCAATTATTATTATTTGTTATTTCCCTGCTGGCCAATCTGTTTTCCGCCCTGGCCGGTGGCGGCGCCGGCTTAATCCAGCTTCCTGCCCTGATCTTTCTGGGCCTGCCGTTCTCCATTGCCCTGGCCACCCACAAGGTAGCAACGGTGGCACTGGGTATAGGTGCCACGCTACGCCATATGCGTGGCGGCAACCTGGAGCCTAAATTCTCGGTATTTATTCTGGCTTGTGGCCTGCCCGGCGTAATTATTGGCGCCAGCGTCATTCTGCACGTGCCGGATCAGATTGCCCGCGTGGCACTGGGAATACTCACCATGGGACTGGGGATTTATTCCGCCCTGTCCCCCAACCTGGGACAACAGGCCTCGTCGCGCAATCGCGATCAACAAGGCATGGTGACGGGTGGCCTGATTATTTTTTTAATCGGGGTGCTCAATGGCTCACTGACATCCGGCACCGGATTGTTTTTAACCCTGTGGCTGGTGCGCTGGTTTGGCCTGGATTACAAATCGGCCGTTGCCTACACACTGGTACTGGTGGGTTTGTTCTGGAATGCCAGCGGCGCCATTACCCTGGGAGTTCAGGGCGAAATATTCTGGCCCTGGCTGCCAGTGTTATTACTGGGTTCGTTAATTGGCGGGTATCTTGGCGCACATCTGGCCATTATTAAGGGCAATAAAGTGATTAAACGCAGTTATGAGGTGATTGCCATATTGATAGGGATTAAGTTGATTATTGGGTGAGGGAATACTTAAGGAACCTGATGTTTTAACTTTAAACCCCAAATGCTTTCCGATACGCCAGCATAGTTTCCAGTTCAGCTTGCTTGCCCGGCTGCTGCTGCAAATATTCAATCAAATGCGCCATGCTAATAATACTCACCACATTCAGGCCAAAATCATCCCGCATGGCCTGCACGGCCGAACGCTGATCCTGACCTTTTTCCTGGCGGTCCAGCGCAATCACCACGGCCACGGTGGTGGCATCGGCGGCGTCGATAATATCAATGGATTCACGAATGGCTGTACCCGCGGTGATCACATCGTCGATCACCAGTATTCTTCCTTCCAGTGGCGCACCCACCAGATTGCCGCCCTCGCCGTGGTCTTTCTTCTCTTTACGGTTAAAGGCATAGGGTATGTCGATGCCGTGATCGAGATACAGTGACATCACCGTTGCCGCCACCAGCGGTATGCCCTTGTAAGCCGGGCCAAACATCACATCGTAGCGCACGCCACTGTTGATGATGGCCTGCGCATAACAACGTCCGAGCTCGGCCAGCGCCTTGCCGGTGTTAAACAATCCGGCATTAAAGAAATAGGGGCTGACGCGCCCGGACTTGAGTTTGAATTCACCAAACTTCAAAACATCATTAGCCAGAGCCAGTTCGATAAATGTTTGCTGGTATGCCTGCATCGGTATCTGCTCCGAACCTCGTCATGTAGAATGCCGCAGATTATACCTGCAAGACTCCTAATGCGAATCATCTCACTCAATACAAATGGCATACGCTCCGCCTCGCGCAAGGGTTTTTTCACCTGGCTGGAAAAACAGCACGCCGATGTCGTCTGTATCCAGGAAACCAAGGCCCAGGAACATCAGCTCAATGGTGATTTTTGCCCGAAAGATTTCCATTGCTACTACCATGATGCCGAGAAAAAAGGTTATAGCGGTGTGGCCATCTACAGCCGTAAAAAACCCAAAAAAGTCACCAAAGGCCTGGGCTGGCACGATATTGATATGGAAGGCC
>JACPVK010000410.1 GCA_016191795.1 Gammaproteobacteria bacterium | reverse complement strand
TTTGACGCAGAGCCACAGAGACACAGAGTTATTTATGGCATTTCGGGTAAACAACTTAATACCTCTGCGCCTCTGCGCCTCAGTGTCAAAATCAAAACCGTGAGCCCGCTACCCATTGTCGTTCTGATCTCCGGCACCGGCTCCAATCTGCAAGCCATAATTGACGCCATTGCCGGGAAAAAAATCAATGCCGAGATTCGTGCCGTGATCAGCAACCGGCCGAATGCTGCCGGCTTGCAGCGTGCACGCGATGCCGGCATTCCCACGCATGTGATAAACCATAACGATCACAAAACCCGCGGTGAATTTGATCAGGCGCTACAACGTTGCATTGATCAATACCAGCCACAACTGGTGGTGCTGGCAGGCTTCATGCGTATTCTGGGTGATGATTTTGTGCGCCATTATCCTGGCCGCATGCTGAATATTCATCCATCGCTGCTGCCCGAGTTTCCCGGCCTCGATACACACCGCCGTGCGCTTGCCGCCGGCCACAAACAGCATGGCGCCAGCGTGCACTTTGTTACCACCGAACTGGACGGCGGCCCGTTGCTGGTACAAGCTAGTGTCCCGGTAACGGCTGATGACACGGCTGACAGCCTGCAACAAAAAGTGCATCAGCAGGAACATATTATTTATCCCATGGCCATAGCATGGATCGCTGAAGGACGCGTGCAATATGACAACAACCAGATTATTTTTGATGGCAAGCCACTATCTAAACCTGTACAGATTAGTGCCAGCCATGCGCATTAAGGCCTCCATACTTTGCGCCTTACCGCTATTGTTTCCCGCTATTACTCACGCCTGCGATTTACCTGCATGGCAAGCCAGATACAACATAACAAAATACGGCACCACCATTGCCCGCGTTGACATGAGCTTGCGCAACACACGGGACAACGCACAGTATCTCGTGCACACCACACCATCCGGATTTCTGGCAATGATCAGCAGTGAAGAAATGACTGATACCAGCGATCTGAAACGTGCAGCAAACAATACCTGGCAGCTGGAAAAATTTTCCCAGCAGCGCGTCAAAGACACACACCGTAATCAGCAGTTTAGTTTGCAACAAACTGACAACACATTCACGGCCAAAGGCGAATCCGATGGCAAGCCATTTAATATCAAGGTGCAACCCCCGGTATGGGACAGATCATCGGCACAACTGGCATTAACCTGTGATTTGCTTGCCGAAAACAAACCACGTGCCGCTTACGACTATACAATTATCGATAATGGCAATATTGTCACGTATCACTTTGAGTTTCGCAGCGAAGAAAAAATACGCATAGCGGACAAACAATTTAACACTCTGAAATTCGAACGCAGCAGTGGTGATCGCAGCACTTTCTTCTGGCTGGATCCAGAACAGCATTTTATGCTGGTACGTATGGAACAGCACAAAAAAGGCAGCCTGCACCTGCGCATGAATCTCGACCTGCCTGACTCGGACCTGCCATGAACAATGAACCTGATTTTGATGACGAATTTGATGCCGATTTCGATGGCGAAGATGCAAATGATGGACCTGAAGAAAGCCAGTACGATGGGCCCAGCAAATCGCAACGCAAGCGCGATGCAGAAGCTTTACAAAAACTCGGCGAAGAACTGATAGCACTAAAAAGCAGCGATCTGGCGCAATTCGATCTGCCCGAAAACCTGCTCAATGCGATACAGCAGGCTCGCCGCATTACCAGTCATGGCGGCCTGAAACGTCAACGCCAGTACATTGGCAAGGTTATGCGCAGCATCGACGCCACCAGTGTTACCAACAAGCTGGAAGAACTGCGTCGCAAGCATGAAATCAACAGCAGCCATTTCAAACAACTCGAACACTGGCGTGATCGCATTCTGGCCGAAGGCAACAGTGCCATAGATGAATTACTCGAGGAATACCCGCAGGCCGATCGCCAGATGCTGAGACAACTTCAGCGCAACAGCCAGAAAGAACTACAGGCCGGCAAACCACCCGCGGCAGCGCGACAGTTATTCAAATACCTGCGACAACTGGCGGAAAACAATTGAAGGCCTATACTCGGTAAAGCTTACGATTCGAGACAGCCATCATGGATTTCAGCAGCATTCACAATTACTACGAACATCTGGTCACCGATTACATCATGACCCAGGTTACACCCAGAATGCCGGATAAAAGCGCGGATTATTTTCTGGATGTAGCCTGTTATGCATTAAGCAAATTGCCGGCGCGCTATATGCGGCATGAAATTGATATGGCCTTTTATATGAGCATCGAGGAACGCTTGCGCATGGTTGATGATGTCAAAAAACAGGTGGAAGCGGCAGTGACTTTTATCGACAGGAATTTCAATAAAGATAATCGATATGGGGACAATGCCTGAGGACAATATAACGGGATTATTTTCACCTCAAAGCGGTTATGTTTTATTGTTCACGGGCTCTGCGTGATAATGTAGATTGTTTGGTGTGTTTACTGTATTAGCACCTGGCGCTGCAAGCTTTATTCCGCCCTCGCTGGGCGGGTAACTTTTTGTCAAGCGCAACAAAAAGTCACCAAAAAATGCTAGGCCCACGCCGTTTACCCCTTCGGG
>JACPVK010000409.1 GCA_016191795.1 Gammaproteobacteria bacterium | reverse complement strand
GCTGAGTGCAGCGAAGCCCAACAATAAATTAACAATCAATAAAGATGTTGGGCCTGGCAGCCCAACACCGTGCTGCATGGAGGTACTGGATGCGTCAGCAAACACGGGGAGGGCACCGCTTTTTTCTTTGATCTGCCCATCAAAAACAATGCCATTAATTGTTCCGCAACATAACAATAACTATCACCCTTTTTCCAACTGAGATATCAAAGTATCCATTGAAATCCGAATTTCTTCATACTATTCGTGGGCAATTTTTTTCCCGGTAAACAAATAATCCTTTAGTTCCTTATCCATCGCTGGATCATTGCGGCGTATCCATTCCAGTACCATGGCAGCATGTTCTTTTTCTTCATCGCGATTGTGTGCGAGTATGGCTTTCAGCTCCCTATCCTTGCAGGCATCAACACGCTGGTTGTACCAGTCTACCGCTTCCAGTTCTTCCATCAGGGAAATAATGGCGCGATGCATATCGCGGGTTTAGTCCGACAGCTCTTCTATCGGTTCATGATAGCCTTCGTTCGACATGGTGATACCCCTCTACGCCCAAACCGTTGTGAACGGCGATTATTGTGTTCGTGTGGCATTGTCAATTTGCTTGCCATGCTGTTCCATCAACTTGCCGACATTCTTTGCATCCTTGATCAGTTCCTGAATATTGTCAGGGTCATAGGGATTACCTATTTCGCTGCCATCCTCTTTTTTATCCTTGCTGCTGCTTTCACTACTGCTGTCACCCAGCGTGATCAGAGTTGGACCGCCTGATTCCTGTTCCTCCTCTTCTGGTAACCTGGTGCGCTGCACGACATTGACATTGGGCTGTAACCGAATGGTCTCACCTTCCCCGGTACAGGGACTTTGAGAAAACTCAACATGGCCGTTTTCACTGGTACATTTATACAACGTCACATCCTTGTCAGTGGTGACCGTACTCATGCCTTTCATGGCCACCGGCTCTTTTTCCTTGCCGGTACCGAGCATGTCCTGCAAAAAGCCGGGCATACTACCGCTTCCCAGCATGTAATACGGCACCAGCAGCATCAGACCTGTTACCAGGGTCACCTTGAACAACAGTTTTTTCATTGTGATTTCTCCTTATGATTCGCCAATTATGCCTTGCCCGGGTTGATTTACCAGTTTTGAGATAGCTGTTGCCCGCTACGGGCGGACAGAGTAGAATTCGCGCTCTTTTCACTGTAGCAACTGTTAGAGGCTCAACATGAAGCCAGAAATACACCCTGAATACAAAGAAATGCACATCACTTGCAGCTGCGGTAACAGCTTCGACACGCGTTCCACACGTGGCGACAAGGCTTACCACGTTGACGTGTGCTCCAAGTGCCATCCGTTCTATACCGGCCAGTCCAAGGTTGTAGACTCTGGTGGCCAGGTTGAGAAATTCCGCAAGCGTTTCGGCGGACAGAAGTAAGTATTTGCCTGTGTACAAGTTAAAAAGGGCGCTGAATCTCGGCGCCCTTTTTTGTCCCCTGGTTTATCTGTGGCTGCCGCTACCCGCGCAAGCCTCCATTCTTTGTCCGGCCTCAGCCGTTGATGAAACTGCCATCGTGCGCGGCGTCACCGACGGTGACACCCTGCGTCTGGAAGATGGCCGCAAGGTTCGCCTGATCGGCATCAACAGCCCGGAACTGGCACGAGATAATCGCCAGGCCCAGCCACTGGCCAACGAAGCAAAACAAACTCTCTATCGCCTGCTCGCCGAATCCGGCAACCGCGTTAACCTTCAGTATGGCAACGAACGTTTTGATACTTACCGCCGCACCCTGGCGCATATCTATCTGACAGACGGACGCAGTATCCAGGCCCTGTTACTGGAACAGGGTATGGCAACAGCCTATACCACACCGCCCAATGCCGACCGCAGCGACTGTTATCGCCGGGCAGAACAACAAGCCATGCAACAGCGTCGCGGCCTGTGGGCATTGTCCGAGTATCAAGCCAAAACCCTGAGCCAGCTCGGCCGTCAGGAGGAAGGCTTTCGCCTGATCCGAGGCCGGGTCAGCCGTATTGAGCGCAGCTCAGGCGCAAGCTGGATCATGCTCAATGAAAAACTCAAAATCCGTATTGCCAGCAATGACCTGATTTATTTCAGGCAGAGCTGGTTACAAAGCCTGCCCGGCAAACAAATTGAAGTGCGAGGCTGGCTACATCCCGAACAAAACCGCTACTTCATGCAACTGCGCCATCCCGATGCGGTGCAGCTACTCGATACAACCCCGGCCGCCGCTAAATGATATAGTCGTGTTTCGCACCCGCTTATTTCCAGTCAGGCCACATGAATAACGAATCAAAACAAGCCGCTCTCGATTATCACCAGCTGCCTGTACCCGGCAAAATTGCCATCGAAATCACCAAACCCTGCAATTCGCAAACCGATTTGTCACTGGCCTATACACCGGGTGTAGCAGAGCCGGTTCGTGCGATTGCCCGTAATCCTGAAGATGCCTACAAGTACACTTCCAAAGGAAATCTGGTTGCGGTGATTACCGATGGCACCGCGGTACTCGGCCTGGGAAATGTTGGCGCACTCGCTGGCAAACCGGTGATGGAAGGCAAGGCAGTCCTGTTTAAACGTTTCGCCAATATTGATGTGTTTGATATTGAAGTGAATGCCGAAACACCCGAAGCTTTTATCGAAACTGTAGCGCGTATTGCACCCACCTTTGGTGGTATTAATCTTGAAGATATTGCCGCACCACATTGTTTTGAAATTGAGCGTCGTCTCGATGAAATGCTCGATATACCGGTATTTCACGATGACCAGCATGGCACTGCCATTGTCACAGCAGCCGGTTTAATTAATGCGCTGGAATTACAGGGTAAAAAACTCGCAACCGTGCGTATTGTTTGCATGGGTGCCGGTGCGGCCGGTATTGCCACCATGCGCTTACTGGTTGCCATGGGCGCGCAGAAACAAAACATTTTGTTGCTGGATCGCAAAGGCGTTATTAACACGCGGCGTACCGATCTCAATATATATAAAGCCGAATTCGCCCACGACAGCACACTGACTTCACCCCTCGAAGCATTAAACAATGCCGATGTATTTATTGGTGTGTCCGGCCCGGATTTAATGACACCCGATATGCTCAAAGTCATGGCCTGCAATCCGATAGTATTTGCCTTGTCCAATCCCAATCCGGAAATTCGTCCTGACCTTGCCTTTAGTGTACGTGATGACTTAATCATGGCCACAGGCCGCAGTGATTATCCAAATCAGGTGAATAATGTTCTGGGCTTTCCCTATATTTTTCGCGGCGCTCTTGATGTTCGTGCACACCGAATCAATCACCAGATGCTAATTGCTGCAGTAAAAGAAATCAGTGCGCTAACCCACGAGCCGGTTCCTAAATCCGTACTCGATGCCTATGGATTAAAACAACTTAAATTCGGTCCGGAATACATCATCCCAAAACCACTGGACCCGCGTCTGATTGAGCGGGTACCGCAAGCCGTGGCGCAAGCAGCCATTAACAGTGGTGTAGCACGTATCTAACCCTGAACTGAAAAAAGCCTCGACGCAAAGACGCAAAGGGCGCGAAGATTTTTATTAAATATCTTTGCGCCTTGGCGTCTTTGCGACAAATCATTGCTTTTATCCTCCCTGCATCCTCATCAAACCGGGCTAAACTCAGTGCTGTCCATTATCATCGCGAGAGTACACCATGAAAAAAATCACTGTTGTCGGTGCCGGCCGGGTCGGCGAATCCACTGCCCAGTTTATTGCCAGCCGTGATTTGTGCCGCGAACTGGTACTGATAGATATTAATGAAGGAGCTGCCTCAGGCGCTGCACTGGATATTCAGGAAGACGGCCCGCTATTTTCATTCGATACTCGCCTGAGTGGCGGCAGCAAACCGGAGCTGATGTCAGATTCGGATCTGATCATTGTAACAGCCGGCATTCCGCGCAAACCCGGCATGTCGCGCTCCGATGTACTGGTTACCAATGTCAGAGTCACCGACGAAATTGTCGCTAACACCCTGAAGTACGCGCCCAATGCCATGATGTTGTTCGTCTCCAATCCGGTGGATATTTTGACTTACCGTGCCTGGAAAAAAACCGGCTGGGATCGCAACCGAATATTTGGCCAGGCTGGCGTACTCGATTCAACCCGTATGGCGAGTTTTATTGCCATGGAAACCGGATATTCCGCACTCGATATCGACGCCATGGTACTCGG
>JACPVK010000408.1 GCA_016191795.1 Gammaproteobacteria bacterium | reverse complement strand
TCCACTACCTCGCCGGCGGCAATCTGGTTAATCAACTGATCGGGCATTTGCTGAATGCGTGAAACCATGGGGGACTACCGTAATAAACAAAACTCGGGCGAGTGTAACAAGAAGCCGGCTGCAACACGAAGCCTGGCCAGCCATGGCTAGCACGGATATTTCATCGAACAATGATCGTAAGGCTGGATTGAATGCGTAAGCATGGATGACAGAGGGACCTTGGAACCGGTTTTGCCAATGCCGCGCCTCTGCGTCAAGGCTTTTGCCGTAGCCTCGTGCGCAGAAATATTTCCGGACTGGATGGACAAGCCATTGCCGATTGCCGCATGATCTACCGCCGCTGTTGACCTGACTGGTGGCCTGTGCCGGCATTGGGCCAGTGATTGTCAATGTATCCACTGTAAGTAGTTCGCATGTCGCAGGCAACGTCCAGCACCATTCAAAAACAGGCCATGCCGGTACTGATCATCAGCGCCATCGGTGTGGTATTTGGCGACATTGGCACCAGCCCCCTGTATGCCCTGCGAGAAGCTTTTTATGGCAAACATGCAGCGGCTGCCACACCGGATAATGTGCTGGGCATTCTGTCGCTGATGATCTGGGCCCTGACCCTGGTTGTATCCATCAAGTATGTGCTGTTTGTGATGCGTGCCGACAACCACGGTGAAGGCGGCATCATGGCGATGATTGCACTGATTCCGCGCGCCTTCGGCGAGCATTCACGCCGCCGCTATTTGTTAATCATTATGGGTCTGTTTGGCGCGGCGCTGTTTTACGGCGACAGCATGCTGACGCCCGCCATATCGGTATTATCCGCCGTAGAAGGCCTGGAAATTGCCGCACCCGGTCTGGATCATTTTGTGGTGCCACTGGCCATGGCGATTCTGGTTGGACTATTTCTCATTCAAAGTGTTGGCACCGGTAATATCGGTAAATTATTCGGCCCGGTGATGCTGGTGTGGTTCACCGTGCTGGGTGTGCTGGGTGTGATCAGTATTATGCAAACACCCCAGGTGCTGATGGCGATTAATCCGTTTTACGCCTTCCATTATTTTCAACTGCATGGCTGGATGGGCTTAACCATACTCGGCGCGGTGGTGCTGGCGGTAACCGGTGCCGAAGCGCTGTACGCCGACATGGGGCATTTTGGAAAAAGGCCGATTCAAACGGCATGGCTCACACTGGTGTTTCCCGGGCTGGCATTAAATTATTTTGGCCAGGGCGCACTGATTCTGCGCGACCCGACTGCAGTGGTGAATCCGTTTTATTTACTGGTACCGGAATGGGCGTTATTCCCGATGATTTTACTGGCCACACTGGCGACGGTGATTGCCTCGCAAGCGGTCATCACCGGTGCGTTTTCGGTGACACGTCAGGCCGTGCAACTGGGTTATTTGCCACGCATCCAGATGCGCCACACATCCGACAGCGAAATCGGCCAGATTTATATTCCGTTTATTAATTACATCCTGTTCATTGGCGTGATGTTACTGGTGCTGGGCTTTCAATCATCCAGTAATCTGGCGGCAGCCTATGGCATTGCGGTCACCGGCACCATGGCGATCGATACCATACTGGCGTTCACCGTGATGTGGGCCATAATGAAATGGAAATTGCCGGTGGCCATGGCGTGTATGGTTTTCTTTTTGATTATTGATTTCGCTTTTCTCGCCGCTAACGCACCCAAAATTATCCACGGTGGCTGGTTCCCGCTGGCGATGGGCCTGATTGTGTTCACCCTGCTCACCACCTGGAAACGCGGACGTAAATTATTATTACAACGCATGATTCACGACAATATTGATCTCGACACTTTCATTGAAGGCATACTCGCCTTTGCACACACACGTGTACCCGGCACCGCTGTGTTTTTGCATGCTACCGGCAAAGGTGTACCGCATGCACTGCTGCATAATCTTTCACACAACAAAGTGGTACATGAACGCGTGGTGTTGTTAACCGTGATTACCGCCGATGTACCGGCGATAGACGCCAATGAACGCGCACGCATCACCGATCTGGGCGGCGGTTTTTATCGCATGCAATTACGTTACGGTTTTCGCGAAGAACCCAATATTCCGGAAGCGCTGGCGCAATGCAGCGCACAGGGCATGGATTTTAATATGATGGCCACTTCATTTTTTCTCAGCCGCGAAACACTCATCGTTACCAAAATGCGTGGCATGGGCTTATGGCGCGAAAAACTGTTTGTGTGGATGGCGCAAAATGCAGAAAGCGCCATGACGTTTTTTAAATTGCCGGTTAACCGGGTGCTTGAACTCGGCACCCAGATCGAGATTTAACACCTTTAAAAAACATAAACCAAAAATGGCTCAAACGTCAACTAAGCCAGGGAACCACTGCGTATCATTGACACAGAGGCCGCTCTTGCGCTCCTGCGCGCGCGGCATTTGCACTTCCTGTGCATCACGCAGAGACACAGAGATATTCTTGTTTTATATCGCACTGTGCCTCTGTGCCTCTGAGTCAAGGCTTTTGCCGTATCCTCCGGCAAAGGAAGAAATCAACATTTTGGTGAAATATTCAGGCCAGACTGTGAGAATGCACGCCCCCATCCACCATCAGATCAAATTTCAAATACAAAACAATGGCCAAAGGAAATCCTATGCATTCAATGGAGCAGCCCATCAATACCATTGATCCCACCGAGTCCGATCAATTCGTCCAGGAAGTTAACGCACAGGCGCTGGAACATCTATTCCGGAGTTTGCCACGTGTTGCCGGCACCGTACTGGTACCCATCGCGATGGTATGGCTGATGTGGACACGACTCGATCCAGCCATTGTGATGGCCTGGGGTGTGGCGATATTTTTAATTTCCGCAGTCACCCAGTCGATTCCGGCGCTTTATTTTCGCCAGGCCCGTACGGCTGCGGTGGCACCACGCTGGGGACTTTATTTTACGCTGGCGCTGCTGGCAAACGGCCTGGCCTGGGGCGCGGCCAGTATGCTGTTTTTTATTCCAGGCTCCACCGCGCTTCAGGTATTTCTGTTTACCGCCATTATCGGTTTGTGCGCCGGCTCCATCAGCATTTTGTCATACTGGTTGCCAGGCTATTACGCATTTATTGTTCCGCCACTGGTGCTGTCTGCGG
>JACPVK010000375.1 GCA_016191795.1 Gammaproteobacteria bacterium | reverse complement strand
ATGCCCGCCAGACGCCTGGGAAATATCAGTTACAGTCTTTACCTGATGCAGGGTCTGGTGTTGACACTGGTATTTGGCATGACGCCGATCAGAAATTTTGCCATGACATCACCGCAACAATACTGGCTCATTGGTATTGTCTGCGCGGGGCTGCTACTGTCTGGCGCCGCGCTTGGCTATGTCTGCATCGAACGTCCCGGCATTGCATTCGGCAAAGACCTTATCCGGCTCCGTGCCCGGCGACAGGCTGGCAACACAGCGCCGGTAACGCGCACGCCTGCTTCGCAACGATAAACAGGCTCACCGTGCACGCGGCCGGGCCGGGCTGAAGAGCCTCCGATGTGCCGGGTCGTCTGCGGCAAATGTTTTTCTTTTTACGAGCTTAAGTTAAGTGTCATTCATCACCTCCCCCTGTTTGTCGCTTGCCTGGTCATGCATCTATAAGTTTGCTATCGAACAGACCCGCCTGGTTTCCGGGTTCATTGTCGTTTCTGGTGCAGACTCCTGTCTTTTCGACGGGTGATCAGGCTTCCAAAATGTATTTTGGATTGTGAGAGAGCGTTTATGAAAAAAGCAGACTGCCATGGTTTCAATGCTGTCTGGTTTCATGCAAATTTTTAACTCTCCGCCAATACATACCAGACAGCCTGTTTAATCCGGATCACTGATTCGGCACTTCAATTAATTGGTTTGAGTAGCCGAAGGAGAAAGTATGTTAAACAAAAAACACTTGTTACTATCCCTGGTCATTGCGCTCAATCTCCTGCTGGCAGGCTGTGATAATGCGCCAGCAGTAAAGGATGCCAGCGTGGGCGGTAGTGAAATAGAAAACGAAAATGGTCGTGTATCTTCCGCGAGCGCCGTTGCCTTGCCCAAAACCGGTCAGACCCTTTGCTTTGATGCCGGCAATGTGGTGATGGCCTGCACGGATACCGGTCAGGATGGAGAATATCAGGCCGGTGTCGCCTGGCCGTCCCCGCGATTCATTGTCGATAGCAGCGGGAATTGCATCACCGACACGTTGACAAATCTTATGTGGGCACGCAATAACAGCCAGGATGGCAACACTTTTATCGGAACCTGGTCAGATTCGCTCACCATGGCCAATAACCTTGATCTTTGCGGCTTTGGCGACTGGCGCATGCCTAATCGCAAAGAGCTGCTCAGCCTGGTGAACTACGGAGCCTCTAACACCGGCGTCGATTTGATGAACAACGGATTTAACATTCTACTGGGTTTCTACTGGTCGTCATCCCGTGTTGTCGACAGTTCGGCCGAAGCGTGGGTACTGATCTTGATTAACGGGGTCATGAGCCCGAGATCCATGTTCGAATCAAGCAACCGCTTTATACCCGTGCGAGCCGCGCAGTAGGGGCATGGCAATAACCACTCACCGGAGTTCTGCTTATGTATAACATTCAGCTGATTTTGCTGCTGGCAACAAGCATGCTGACAGTCACTACAACTCATGCCGCGCCCGCTGATCTGCCAAAAAGCGGCCAGATCTCCTGCGCCGATAGCACCGGTGCCGTCATGGCCTGTATGGGCACCGGCCAGGATGGCGACCATCAGGCTGGTGTAGTCTGGCCGAGTCCACGCTTCATCGGGGACGAAACCGGGAATTGCATCACCGACACATTGACCGATCTGGTGTGGGTCCGGAATCCGGATGTGTCCGTTCGTAACTGGCAACAGGCTCTCGATTTCGCTAACAATCTGGCGCTTTGCGGATCTGACGACTGGCGGCTGCCCAATATCGTTGAACTCGAAAGTCTGGTGAATCTTGACGTAGCCAATCAGGCCGGTTTCCTGTCCAGTCAGGGTTTCAGCGGCATGCAAACCGACAACTACTGGTCATCAACGATCTATGCCGGCTGTTGTAGCAGCACAGCTTTAGCCTGGGTTATTTCTATGGGGCACGGTGATGTGGTGCCCGTTGACAGGTTCGGCAACGGTTTTGTAGTAGCTGTGCGAGGACGCCTGGCTACAAGGGACTAAGAGTGTACGTCTGGTCAGGCTGTCAGCCTGCTGAAGAAAGTTCGCCGCAACCTGTTCCGGGTATCGGGCAGGTTGGGCGAACCGGTATTGGCGAGGTTTTTTAACTAGTACACAGTAAATGAACTGGCGGTAAATGCGACCCTGGCAGGATTAAATATCCCGATGGCGCCAGTGGTTGCACCGGCAGGTATAGTCACCTGTGCCTGGGTATCGCTGATGACACGCACCGTACCATTATGCGCCGCGCCCACCCATGCCAGATTGGCACCGGTGAAACCCGAACCGTTGAGCGTTACGACTGTGCCGACACCACCCGAACTGGGTGAAAAACTCTGGATGCCGGGTTGTGGATAGGTCGCCGTGGTGCCGCTGGTGACGTTGAACGAGCTGGGGCTAAACGCCACATTTGCCGGGTTGAAAACACCGATGGCACCGGTGGTGGCATCGGCCGGAATGGTCAACCGTACCTGACTATCACTGATGACTGTGACAGCCACGTTGCGTGCGTTGCCTATCCACGCCAGATTAGCGCCGGTGAAACCGGAACCGTTCACGGTGACCACGGTGCCGACTGCGCCGGAAGCAGGTGAGAAGCTCTGGATGCCCGGTTGCGGATAGGACGTCGACGGGCTTGTCACCACGGGTGCTGTTGCCACAGTCGCTGTTGATGCCGAGCCGAGTGCAACACGTATTTCATCCAGAAATTTCTGTGCAATCCTGGCATGTGCCGCTTCGCTCGGATGAATGCCGTCGTAC
This sequence comes from Gammaproteobacteria bacterium, assembly GCA_016191795.1. Classification (GTDB taxonomy): domain Bacteria; phylum Pseudomonadota; class Gammaproteobacteria; order SZUA-229; family SZUA-229; genus JACPVK01. The sequence continues at coordinate 4,168 of JACPVK010000375.1, read as the reverse complement.
AGGTCGGCGGTGGTCAGCACTGAATTCACATCAACAAAACGTACGCGTTCGCCGGCTTTGGAGCGGGCGCTCACATTGCCCTGGATCACGGTATTCAGTTGTTGCGTCAGCACGGCGCGGTCAACATTATTCGGCTGAATAATCGCCGAGCTTTGCGGCGGAATCGAGGCCACAAATAGCCATGCATTGGGCCGGGCAGCCCTGATCTGATCAATCAATGCATTATGGCGAGCGCCGATCTGGGCCGCTGTTTCACCGGTCCACCAGGCGGTGTCGTTGGTGCCGATCATGAGCGTAATAATGTTGGGTTGTGTGGTTGCCAGCCAGCCATTAACACTGCTCGCAATATTGCCAATGGTGAAGCCGGAGTGGCCTTCGTGGTCGGTATCGGCAATGCGTGTGTACTGGTCAGCCTGGGTGCCAACGTAACTGACGCCGCAGTTGTTTTGCTGCAAACCGGTATACAGGTTGTTGCGATAACCGCCGTTCACACCCAGTGTGATCGAATCACCCAGCGGCATGATACCGGCGCAGCTTTGCAACGGCGTGGTGCTAGCAACCGGAGTAGTTGTGGTTGTGGTTGCGGTTGTGGTCGACGTGGTGCGATTCACCAGTGCGACATTGTCGAGATAGAAAGCCAGATTCGATGTGCTGTTATTCTGGAACACGATTCTGCGGAACGAAACGCTGTTGGGATTGAGAATCGACAGCGGAATTTCGACGTGATACCAGGCGCCGGGCGCGAAGGAGGTCACGTAGTTCGAGATTTTTGCAGATAAACCCCAGCCCAGATCCAGTCCGGTTTCGAGCGTGTTCATGGCTGCGCCAACGTTGGCACCACCGGAAACATCGAAACTCAGATGGGTGTAGCGACTGGCAGGCTGATCGGTCCAGGACCAGTTGGCATCACGGCTGTCGATACTGATGCCGCCCCAGGTTGCTGCATCCACTTTCATGGCGTTGCTGCCCGTCTTTACAAACTGGTTTTGAGCGAGCGCGGTTGCGCTCCAGCTGGTCAGTGCCCAAGCAGCGACGACGGCATCGTCAAACAGAGATTGCGAGCCAACGGCTGTTGGTGTTGGTGTTGGTGTTGGTGTTGTGGTTGTGCCCCAGAGTTTTTGTAACAGCGCCATTTTGTCCTGACGCACATTCAGGTTGTCGTCGAGGATGCCACCGGTATCACCGCTGTTGGGGGTGTAGCACCAGTAAAAACTGTTGCGAATACCCTTGCTGAGCAAATAATCTACGAAGGCATTTTGCCAGGTAATATCCTGCTGTCCGCCTGTGCCGTTGCCATATTTGCCACCCCATTCTCCAATAATCACCGGATGGGTCTGCGAAAACTGACCAAACAATGCATCCCAGTGTGCCGGCAGATTGGCGGGAAAATTGGCGGCGCTGAACGATGACTTCATGGACACGTCAGGGCCATAGGTGTGCGGTGTCAGCACCAGCTTGTCATGCGGAATATTCAGTGGCTGATAGGCTTGCGGCTGAAAATTTTCGCCCCAGTTCATCGGGATGTTCGAGTTTTCAAGGCCATCATAATTGCCCATAGTGCCTTGAACGAAAATCAGCAGATTAGGATTGGCTGCCAGCACGGCTGTCGCAGCGGATTCGGCCGCATCTTTCCAGAAGTTGGCCGGGTTGGTGGCATTGGTGTCGCCAGTGCTCCAGCGTACGACGCCGTTGGGTTCGTTATATATATCGATGCCGAAAAAATAAGCCAGATTGGCGTAGCGTTTCGCAACAAACGCGAGGTCGCGCGTCCAGTTTTCCTTGGTGTAGGCCTGATTGTTATAAATCAGGTTGTACTCTGCCGGGTTGGACACAAACCAGGTCGGATACTGGCGCAGCTTCGACACACTGTGAAAGTCGAGCAGAATGTACATGCCCTGGCGATTCGCTTCCGCCATCCACAAATCGAGTGCCTGCAACGGCGTTTTGCCAATCAATTCCGGATTGAGACCGGCATTGATGTAGTTCAGCTGGTCGACGGGTGTGGTGTTGTAGAGTGTGTCGGGTACAAACGGCACACGAATGGCGTTAAAGCCGAGGCTCTTCATTTGTGCGATCTGTTCTTTCCAGCCCATTGCCCAGAGATACTGTGGCTGCAGTATGGTGGCGTTGAAACCATAATGACTGACACCACGCACCTGGATTTCCTGGCCATTACCATCGTAGATCTTGCCCGATTGTGCCATGTAACCGGCAGCCAGAGCGTGGTGAGTGGTTGTTAAAACAAGCAGCGCCAGCGCGGCCTGTACTATGCGGTAAACAAAATTGTTCTTCATAGGAATCTCTTAATTGATGGCGGTATGCCACGATCTGGTACGGTTCCTTTGCAAGTGTTTATACCGTTGGTAATCACACTGGAGCCGACGTTTACTACCCGGATTGCTGTCTGTGCGGTAGGTCACGTAGGCAGTAGTGTGGACTAATTAGTTCACCATCTATGCGGTAACACACATAAGATGCGAGCTCTGTCATATATTTAATTTAAATAGAGAAAGTGCATTTGAAATTTCAAATAAGAAAATTTTATGTACGGTTTCGTACATAAAAAATGTAATTAAAAAATAACCTGTGCCATGAAAATGGAATAAAGATGCGATTTGTTGGAAAAAATAATGAAAAAATGAATTAATAAAAAATATTTTAATTGTGAGAGAAAATAAAATCGCCAGGACTTTGTGTAATTTAAAAACAGGTATGCGAAGTTATTTTCTGTTCGAATTGAGTTATCGGCTGTTCATAACAGAGGACACAGAGGCAATGCCATTAAGTTAAGGGTGAATCTGTTGTAGGTGCGCCTTAACTTAATGGTATTGGACACAGAGGGGAATGGCACTCACTTAAGGCAAAGAACTAGTCACAGAGGCGCAGAGAACGCAGAGGCTGCCATATATAAATCTATATAAATCTCTGTGTTCTCTGTGTCTCTGTGTCAAATATTTTTCTTTTAACAGGCTTAATTGAGTGCCATTTGACACAGAGGGCCAGTTGCTTTAATCAGCTCGGATGCTGTGCAGTTACAAACCGACGTGTGCGGCACTGATACAGGGTTGCAGACCGGTGGTGTCCACATTTTTATATCGCCCTGAGCCTCTGCGTCAGGCTTATACTGTATCCCCAAAGAAAAAAATTAAAATGATGGTGAAGTATTCAGGCTAATCACCGTCGTGTCTGCACCGATTTTGATGGCGGTTAACGAACGGCTGGTGAAATGTCCGGGTTAAGAGCTTATCCCGAGTGATTTTTTTTTTTTTTTTCTATTAGTCGCGGGCTGGTCGGCCAAAACTTGTTATCGGTTGCAGCAACAGCAGTAGTCTGGCGGTACTGCACATCGCATAACAAACGCCCCAGTTCTTTTTTGACTACGGCGTAACACTCGCATACGCCGGTTTCCAGCCCGTCCCTGTCGAGCACGGTAATGTGACCACGGCGGTAGCTGATAAAACCGGCTTGCTGCAATCTGCCGGCGGCTTCTGTAATGCCTTCACGGCGCACACCGAGCATGCTGGCGATCAATTCCTGCGTCATCACCAGCTCATTTGAAGGCAGGCGATCGAGAGTCAACAATAACCAGCGACACAGTTGCTGTTCCACCGAATGATGCCGGTTGCAGGCGGCGGTTTGCGACATCTGTGTCATCAGGGCCTGGGTGTAGCGCAGCAACAGGCTGTGCAGTGAGCCGCGTCGATCAAATTCCTCTTTCAGAAAACGGCCTTCCAGCCGGCAGGCGTGTCCGGCGGTCTGTACCACGGCTGAGCTGGAGGTGGTGCCATCGCCCATGAACAGCGACACCCCGACCATGCCTTCGTTGCCCACACCAGCGGATTCGGCCGAGGCGCCGGATTCCATAACATGGTGCAGCGACACAATGGCGCTGGTCGGGAAATAGGCGTAGCGCAGCTGTTCATCGGGTTCGTAGAGAAACATTCCCAGCGGCAGCGGCACACATTCCAGATGTGCTGCCAGGCGTTCAAATTCCTCCGCGGGCAGGGCGGCGATGAGATGGTTTTGATTGGGATCGGGAAGAGCTGACATAGGGTGATCTAAATCCTTATCCTAGTTTTTTGCCGATGTTTCCACGCCAATGCCGCGGTAACCAATGAAGCGGGCTGACTGGTTGAACATTGGCTCCCCGCTTACCCGAAAATGTTGT
>JACPVK010000374.1 GCA_016191795.1 Gammaproteobacteria bacterium | reverse complement strand
TTACTCAATGCAGTGAGCGATAATATCCACGACATTATTTTTCTTCTGGATAAAAATGGTATCTTTGTTTTTGCCAATTTATCTCTGGCAAAAATACTGGGTATTCAACCGTCAGAAATTGCCGGCAGAAGCCTCGCTAACGTACTTGGCGCTGATGCCGCCCATAAACTCGAAAACATTCAACACAACCCTGGCAGTACTGAAGACTCGCCAACCATAATTAATTTACCCATCGCCGACACTAACTGCACCTATCATCTTTCCAGTGCCGTACTAGCGCACGGACAATATCAAAACACAACCTTATACGTATTGCATGACATAGGCGAACTGAAAAAGGCACAGGAAAAACGCGATCAACTGGCACGCGGCATTATCGGCACCCTGGTCAAGGCGGTAGATCTGCATGATCCTTATTGCGTTGATCATTCATCGCGCACTCGCGAAGTAGCCATGTGTATTGCAAATGAGTTACACCTCGAAAAATCCCGGCGAGATGCACTGGAAATGGCCGCACTGCTGGCCAACATAGGCAAGCTGTTCCTGCCCCGAGAAATCCTCACCAAAATGGAACCACTGAGCGATGCCGAAAACGAAATGCTCAAATGGCATATCGACTATGCGGTCGACATACTCAAACAACTCGACTTTGAAGGGCCGGTTGTAAAAATAATTTCCCAGAAGAATGAGCACCTCGACGGCAGTGGCTACCCGCGTGGATTACAGGCCGCGGATATATTAACCGAGTCTCGAATTCTGGCCGTAGCCAACGCCTTTGTCGCCATGGCCAGCGCCCGTGCCTACCGTGAAGGGCGCCCCATTAACGATGTGCTGGGTATACTGCTGCAACAATGCGAGCACCACTATGACCGTCACGTGGTAGCCGCCCTGTTCCATATTTCTGAAAACAAGGCTGATTGGCGTAACTGGCAAATAGCAGCACCGCCGGTAAATAAGCACTAGAATGGGCCTGCTTCATCAGCATTTCATGGTTTGCTGCTTGCGTTTTCGCCCATGGATATCCATGATTCGAAGAGTTTAAATGCCAGATAAAATGAACAACCGTCATCAGTACTCACTCATAGCCCGCGCAGTCTACCGTTATGAGTTGAATTCAGGAGCCTATTAAAGATGTACGAAACCTTCTATGGTCTAAAAGAAAGGCCGTTTTCTTTATTGCCTGACCCGGATTATCTCTACCTCAGCCCCAAGCACATGCGTGCCCTGACCCTGCTCGAATACGGCATGATGAATCAGGCTGGCTTCAGTGTAATTTGCGGGGATACAGGTGCCGGTAAAACCACCCTGATTCGCCGATTACTCACCGAACTGGGTGAAGACACCACGGTAGGTCTGATTACCAACACACACAAATCTTTTGGAGAATTGCTGAGCTGGGTGCTGATGGCCTTTGGCCTGAATGGCGAAAACAAGAGCAAGGCCAACATGCATCAAATGTTGATCGAGTTCCTGATCGATCAATATGCTCAAAATCGCCACACTGTTTTAATCGTGGACGAAGCCCAAAACATGACGGCCGATACACTTGAAGAACTGCGCATGCTGTCAAATATCAACTCAGATAAAGACCAGGTACTTCAGGTTATTCTCGCCGGACAGCCCGCTTTACGCGAGACCCTGCGCAAACCCGAATTGATGCAGTTTGCGCAGCGTATTGCTGTTGATTATTACCTTGAATCGCTAAATCGCGATGAAACAGGCGAATATATCCAGCATCGGCTCGAAGTGGCAGGCGGCAGTTCAGATATTTTCACAGAAGCGGCATGCCACGCGGTTTACCGTTATAGTGGTGGTACACCCCGCCTGATTAACCTGCTGTGCGACACAGCGCTTGTATACGGTTTTGCCGAGCAAACACCGGTAATCGATGCACCGTTGATAGAAGATGTTGTACGCGAACAACACCGCAACAGTATCGTTCCAACCTTCAACAAGCCGCTGGATGAAGATACACATCGAGCACAGAAATCTGCCACAACATCAACCAGGCAAACTCAGGTTAATTCAACTGTAAAAAAATCAAAGCAGGCAGAATCTCATGTCAATCAGGTCAATGAGCAATCCGCCACTGTTCACGAGGTTGAAATAACATCCAAGGCACAAACTGTTGCGGCTGATTACAACTCGGCCATGAGCGTAGGGCATGCTGATACTCTAAGTACCAGTAAAAAAACCGAGTCATTATCGTTTGGTAAACCCCACATAATTAATGAACACGTGGCGCAGGAGGATGAAACACCTGCACCTGTCAGCAAAGTCACTCACATCAAGAAATCAGCTGCGAAAGTCGCCGATGATTTCAACGAGAATGAATCAGCGGAAGCTACTAACCATCCCGCTTCAAACAGTAAAGCGGAGCATCAGCACGTCGAGCATCGCAGACAGACCGATCAGCCCGGCACGGATCATCTCTCTGAGCGCGCCACTGCGGCAATCAAACACGACAAAGCCCACGGTGATGAAGACCTTGAAGCCAGATTCGATGAGGAAGATACTACTGAGCAAACGCCCTACAAGGATGTTTACCCTATCGTGCATATCGCTGATGAACCCAAAAAGAATCTCAATTTCCTGGTGATGGGGATCCTGGGCGGCATGGTATTGTCATTACTCATGTTCATTGCTGCCTGGATGATGTTTAGTAACGATGCGCCAGTTCAGACAATGCAAAATGTACAACCGCCAGTCCAACTACCTTCTGTTACAGATGTAACACCACCGGCACCCTCTGCCGAAGAACTGGAAAGAATCGCCGCTATACAACGTGAGCGTGACGAAGCCATGGCGGCAACAGAAGAATTAAAACGTGAACGCGATGCAGCACTGGCAGCGGCACAAAAGCAGGAAGCGATACGCTCTGCCGAGAAACGTGCAAATGAAATCATAGCGGTCCAGGAGCGCAAATACGCAACTGAAATGGAACGCATACGCCAGCGCGCATTTGAAGCCGAAGTTGCCGCAGCCAAGGCCCGCGAAAGAGAACGTATCGCCAATGAAGATGCCGAAAAAGCCAGACTTGAAGCCAGTCGCACAACTTCGGCTGTTACACATCAACCGGTTTCTGCAGCCACCCAACCAGTGGTTACCCAACCTGCCGCAGCGCAACCTGCAACACCTCAGCTCACTGAGCCTAATAGCAAACCAGCCGCATCGACTGAACAGACTGATACAAAATTTTCTGCCAACCCCTGTAACAGCCCATCGGCAAAGTTTCTTTCAACTTGCAAAAAATGATATGCAATGGTTCAGGCTGGGCATAATTGATATCCCGGCAGATAATGCAAACAGAAAAAGTATTTTCGCATGTTAAACAGACTACTTGGAGCCCCCGGATATTTTTTACTTAACAAATTTGATTACCTGATTAATCTTTCCTGCTTCGTCATTT
>JACPVK010000392.1 GCA_016191795.1 Gammaproteobacteria bacterium | reverse complement strand
TTGTATATTGTCCATGAAATTGTTGAAGAACATGGCGGCTGTATCGTGGCGGAGAGTGAGCCGGGCAAAGGTACGGTGTTTTGTATTCGGTTGCCATTAACAAGTGGAGTCCAACAGGATGAATAAATTCGGAAAATTACTTCTTGTCGATGATGAAAAAGTGGCGCTCAAAAATCTCGAGCATGTGCTGAAAAAAGACGGCTACGACGTCGTGGCAACACAGAGCGGTGGTAATGCCCTGGCGTTGCTGGAAGGCCAGGCTTTCGATGTGGTGCTCACGGATTTGCGGATGGAAAAAGTGGACGGTATGGAGGTTTTGAAACGATGCCGTGAGCGCTGGCCTGAAACCGAAGTCATCATGATTACCGGGTTTGCCACGCTGGAGTCGGCTGTCGAGGCCATGAAGCAGGGTGCGTTCTACTACATAGCCAAACCGTTCCGGCTCGACGAAGTGCGCAAGCTGGTGAGTGCAGCGCTGGAAAGAATACACCTCAAGCGCGAAAACCAGGTATTGCGTGAGCAGATCGAGTCCTATCAGGGCAAGGTGAATATTGTTACGCAGGACCCGACCATGCAGCGGTTGCTGGAGCTGGCACGGCAGGTTGCGCCGACAGATTGCAATGTGTTGCTGATGGGCGAATCCGGCACCGGCAAGGAATTGTTTGCGCGTTATTTGCACGGGCATAGCGCGCGCGCAACAGGGCCGTTTCTGGCCATTAACTGCGGGGCGTTTAATGAGGAGTTGCTGTCCAATGAATTGTTTGGGCATGAAAAAGGCGCCTTCACCGGTGCTGACAGCGTCAAAAAAGGCTTAATTGAAATCGCCAGCGGCGGCACGCTGTTTCTCGATGAAATTACCGAAATGACGCCGGCCATGCAGGTAAAATTGTTGCGCGTTATTCAGGAGCGCGAATTATTGCGTCTCGGTGGCACCGAGCCGTTGAAAGTGGATGTGCGTTTTATCGCAGCAACCAATCGCGATTTGCAGGAAAGCATGAAATCCGGCAGCTTCCGTTCCGATCTGTATTTCCGCTTGAATGTGGTGAATTTGCAAATACCGCCTTTGTCGCGGCGCAAGGAAGACATTCCTCTGTTGTCTTATGCGTGCCTGAAAAAATTTTCTGCACTAATGAAAAAAGATGTGACGGAAATTTCAGCTGAGGCCATGGCCTTGCTCAAGGTGTATGACTTCCCCGGTAATGTGCGTGAGCTGGAAAACATTATTGAACGCGGCGTAGCGATTACCTCCGGTAATACCATCGAAACGGCACACTTGCCGGATGATTTACGAGATTTATCCATACGCACATTCAGAAAAAAAGATGGCCGAATCCCTACGCTCGACGAACAGGAAAAGGACTATATCCGCTGGGTGCTGGCGGAAGCCGGCGGCAACCAGTCGCTGGCGGCGCAGATTCTGGGGATTGATCGGGTATCTTTGTGGCGCAAGCTCAAGCGCTATGAGCTGGAGGTGGTTTGACAGTCGTCAATCATGAATATGCGGCGGCCGATTTTGTACCACGCCATTTTTCATTCAATTCTCTTTGTGCATCGGTCAGCAGAGATAGAGTCTTTTGTGGATCGCATCAATTTGCTAACATGTGTTTCATATTGAAACGTATATATTGCATTACTCAGCCATGTATCCGCTGTTCAATCTGTAACATGGTTATATCCGGGCATTCCGGTTTTCAAATCACAGGTGAAATATGACGTCAGCCACCGAGGCACTGCAACTTTTGCGTGAAGGCAATCAGCGTTTTGCGTCCGGAAAACGCAAACACGAAGAAATTGATCACGATCGGCGTATCGAAATCAACAAGGAGCAAAAACCGGTTGCCATTATTCTGGGCTGCTCTGATGCGCGCGTGCCGGCCGAACTGATTTTTGATCAGGGGCTGGGTGATTTGTTTGTGATTCGGGTGGCGGGCAATATCGTGGCACCGTCGCAGATTGGCAGTATCGAATTTGCGGCAGAGCGGTATGGGGTGCGGCTGGTGGTGGTGCTGGGGCATACACAGTGCGGTGCCATTCTTGCCACCATTGAGGAGCTGCAGCGTCCGGTTGAGAACCAGTCGCGGAATTTGCGCGCCATTGTTGATCGGGTGCGGCCCGCGGTTGAAGGCCTTATCAAAACCGATTTGCGCCATGACATGAACAAGCTAGTGCATCACGCTGTGCGTGCCAATGTCAGCATATCGGTCAGCCATTTGCGCTACGGCTCCGAGGTGCTGGAGCGGCTCATTCGTGACGAGGGGCTGATGGTAGTAGGCGCCGAGTATTCGCTTGAGACCGGTGTGGTGGAGTTTTTTGATGGTGCCGGTTAAGGGATTCAATCGCCTGATTCATTCAGAAAGGCCGCTAATGCGGCCTTTTTTGTTTGATCTATGTCCTGATTTGTTTCATCTATGGCCTGATCCGGTGCGCAGTTCTTTGTGTTGAATGTATTGATTTGTTAATATGCGTTGCAAATCGAATCATTCATGTTGCATTTTTTAACTTTCTGTCCAAGGCTTCAATAATAATGAAGAACATCTGGTTGCTCCGACTCTTCCCTTTTCTGCAATGGTTTCCCGTTAGTACTGTCATTCTCCGTGCCGACCTGATCGCCGGTATCACCGGTGCGCTGGTACTGGTACCCAAGGCCATGGCCTATGCGCAGTTATCCGGCTTGCCGGTGTATTTTGGTTTGTATGTGGCATTGATTCCGGCGGTGCTGGGTGCGCTTTGGGGTTCGTCACGGCAACTGGCCACTGGCCCGGTGGCCATCGTTTCACTGATGACGGCCGCAGCTATTACGCCACTCGCGGTTCCGTTTAGCGAAGAATTTATTGGTCTGGCGTTGCTGCTGGCACTCATGGTGGGCCTGATCCAGTTCACCCTGGGTGTGGTCAAGCTGGGCACGGTCGTTAACTTCGTTTCGCATCCGGTGATTATGGGTTTC
>JACPVK010000391.1 GCA_016191795.1 Gammaproteobacteria bacterium | reverse complement strand
TATTGAGCATGGTGCCACGCAGGTTCATATAACGCAGGGTAAACAAGGCATCCTGGTTGGGTGCGATGTTCCAGTACCAGGGGATACTGAATTCAAAACCGCGCGAACCGGAAGTGGCAATGCCGGGCATCAAAAAACCGGAACGACGTTCTTCACCCAGTGGAAACTGTAACCAGGGTGAGTAGAACAGCGGCACGTGTTTGAACCAGAGTACGGCATGGGTCGCCGTGCCGGTGTCGGTGGCGTGATTAAGGCGTAACAAACTGGTTTGTAAATACCAGTCTTCCTGGCCTGGCGGGCAGGAGGAGAACAGGCTGTCGACGAGTACGGTTTCGTTGTCTTTGCTAGTGGTGAGCCGGGGTGTGCTGCCCTGAAACTGGCTGGTGGGAATCTGGTAATGCGCATTATCAAAAATGCCACCTTCGCTTTCCAGATCCAGCCAGCCTTTGTCGGCATCAAAAGCCAGGTTTTCAGCGTCGATATGTAATTTACTGGTGATGTCGATGGTTTGCTGGGTTTTGTTGTATTGAATGTTCTCAGCCTGCAAACGCAAGCCGTCTCGTTCAATCAGCACATCGCCTGTGAACAGGCTGATGCCGCCTGTGCTTTCGACCTGGCTGGCGCTGATGCGCGTGGCCTGTTTTTGATCGTCAGCGAACACCGGGGGTGGATTATGCTGGTAAAACCCGCCACTGTATGGCGGGCAGGTAAGCCAGCGCTCATTCTGCCCGGTGTCGGTTTCGGCCAACACGAGATATGGCCAGGCCAGGAGGCCGAGCAGAAGAGTGAATAAAAATTTCATGAAAGCGACTAATCTCAAATACAGCAGCAAAGGGCGGTATTGTATGCAAGCCATTGATACATGAACAGCGATTAACGGTCATTACAGGAGGGTAGTTTTAACATGATCAAGCCGAATGAATACCTGGAGCGGCAGGCAGCACGTGGTGCCAGGGAGGGCCACGAGCGGAGAATGCATGTTCGTTATCGTATTAACATGCCTGTATACATAAAGCTGAGCTCCGGAGAGCTGGCCAAGGCGACGGCAGTCGATATCTCCAGTGGAGGTATTTATATTGAATACGGTGCCTCGGCGGATGAGGGAAAGATTTTTGAAATGATGTTCGATTTGTCTTTTGATAGCGAATTCCAGCGAGTTTATGTAAAAGCCAGGGTGGTACGTTCGTTTGTTATCGGTAATCGGGATGTTTACGGTATTGCCTTCAGTTTTCTAGAGTTTGCCCGAGATACCGACAAGGTATTGAAAAAATTTCTTGAGTTGCGCAGCCTGAAGCAGCTGACGTAGCCAGATCTGGCGCGTTTATTTGCCGGGCCATCCCGTGGCTGGCCCGGCAGTATCTTATCAGCGCTGTGTCAGTAAAAATTCCAGCAGTGCTTTTTGTGCATGCAGACGATTTTCCGCTTCATCCCACACCACACTCTGCGGGCCGTCGATGACATCGGCGCTCACTTCTTCACCGCGATGTGCCGGCAGGCAATGCATGAACAGGGCATTTTTTTTCGCCAATGACATGAGGGATTCATTCACCTGATAGTTGGCAAATGCCTGCATGCGAATTTTTTGTTCTTCCTCCTGACCCATACTGGCCCAGACGTCCGTTATCACCAGATCAGCATCGCGGCAGGCTACACGAGGGTCGCGCACAATGCGTACACGATCGCCGGCAAGTTTTAACAGCTCGATATCGGGATCATAACCTTCCGGGCAGGCAATATTCAGTTTGAAGTCCAGCTGGCGTGCGGCATTAATGTAGGAGTTGCACATATTGTTGCCATCGCCTATCCAGGCTGCCGTTTTTCCACGCATGTCACCGCGATGTTCCAGCCAGGTTTGCATGTCAGCCAGCAGCTGGCAGGGATGTAACCAGTCTGTGAGGCCATTGATTACCGGTACCCGCGAGTGGGATGCCAGGCGGGTGATTTTTTCATGTTCGAAGGTGCGCACCATAATCACATCGACCATGCTCGACAGTACACGTGCGGTATCTTCTATGGGTTCGCCTCTGCCAAGCTGGGTGTCGCGTGGCGATAAAAACATGGCGTGTCCGCCCAACTGGGCCATGCCGGCTTCAAATGAAACGCGGGTACGTGTGGATGATTTTTCGAACAGCATGGCCAGAACCTTGTTCTTCAACGGTTCGTGTATCTGCCCGGCGCGTAACATGGCCTTGAGTTCGCCAGCTCGTTTGAGTAGCTGACGTAACTCATCGGGGTTTAAATCCATCAGGCTGAGAAAATGCCGTACCGCCATGTTTGTCTCCACGGGAAAATCAGGATGTGAGAAAAGATTTCACCAGCGCACTGACGTCGTTGACGATGCGTGCGGCCTGCTCGTCGCTGATGATCAATGGTGGCAACAGGCGAATTACTTTGCCGGCGGTGACATTGATCAGCAGGCCGCGTTCCAGTGCCAGTTTGGGAAGTTCGGTGCACTCACGCTCGAGTTCTATACCAATCATCAGGCCAAAACCTCGAATCGCCTTGACGCCCGTGACATCGGCAAGCTGTTCTTTAAAACCGTTGAACAGTTTGTCGCCCAGGCTGGCGGCACGTGCCACCAGTTTTTGTGATTCGATGGTATCGATCACCGCACTGGCAGCCGCACAGGCCAGTGGATTGACGCCGAATGTGGAGCCATGGTTGCCGGGTTTGAAAACGTCGGCTGCCTTGCCTCTGGCGAGGCAGGCACCAATGGGAAAACCGTTGCCCAGGCCTTTGGCCAGCGTCATGACATCGGGATGTATGTTGCTGTGCTGAAATGCAAACCACTGGCCGGTACGGCCCATGCCAGTCTGGATTTCATCGAGCATCAGCAGCCAGTTGTGCTGATCACACAGCTCGCGTAATTGGGGCAGAAAATCCGGGTCGAGCAGGTTAATGCCGCCTTCGCCCTGGGCTGGTTCAATCAGCACGGCAACGACATTGGGACTGTTTTTGGCGATGGTGCGCAAGGCTTCCATGTCGTTATAAGGTGCACGGATAAAGCCCTGTACCAATGGCTCAAAACCAGCCTGAATCTTGCGGTTGCCGGTGGCCGTTAAGGTAGCCAGTGTGCGGCCATGAAAGCTGCCTTCAAAAACGATAATGGCCGGGTTGTCGACCTTGTTGTGGTGACCATACAGCCGCGCCAGTTTGATGGCGGCTTCATTGGCTTCAGCGCCGGAGTTGGAGAAAAACACGCGGTCCATACCGGAAATACGCGCCAGTTTGTCGGCCAGCTCCTGCTGACGTTTAACACAATATAAATTCGAAGAGTGTATGAGTTTACCGGCCTGCTCGGTGATGGCGCGGGTAATGGCAGGATGCGCATGGCCCAGGCCACAGACGGCTATACCAGACAAGGCATCCAGATAGGTTTTGCCATGATCGTCATGCAGCACAGCGCCTTCACCATGCGTGAAGCAGACGGCCAACGGGTTATAGGTCGTCATCAAGTGTTCAGTACTCATCTTTTAATAACCTGCTACACAAAATCGGGGCGTTGAAAAATCTGTCGCTAAAAAAACTAATCGCCAAAACTGAAAACGGCAGCCCAAGCTGCCGTGGACCGTCATTATACCGGGCAGTCCCGGAATTTCAATGACACTGAAAATAGTTGCGGCGGGTCATGAGTGATCATGAACCCGCCGCAGTTTTGTATCGATATTACGCGTTATCTATAGCCGTACTAGAACGGCAGGCCATGCATATGGCCTGTCATGCAAAGCAGCATGGGGATGGACAACAATGCATTGGTGCGTGATGCCATCAATGCCACAACTTTGGCTTTGGCGATGGCTTCAGGTGCGTGTGTCTTGCCATCCAGACCCAGAATTTTTTTCTGGTTAGGCCAGATCAGGCCCCAGACATTGAGCAGCATGATAGTGCCCAGCCAGGCGCCAACACCTATCACCTGATAGCCTTCTCCCAGAGTGAAGGCGGCAACAAAGCCGGAACCGTCAGCTGTGTGCATGGCTTCCAGTGCCAGTGCGCCAGTGAGCCAGGTGGCCACAGCAGCCCAGCGGAACCAGAGCAATGCATTGGGAGCGATATATTTGTTGATAGCAGCCGGGCCAGGGCCGCCGCTGTCTTTTTCAGCCAGTGCCTTGCCAACGCCGGGCACCTGTACGAAGTTGAAGTAATACAGCAGGCCTATCCAGGTAATGCCGACCAGTACATGTATCCACACCCAGAACGCCCATGGGTTAACGGTGCCGGTGGTGCCGAGCAAAAACATGATAATAATGGCCAGTACAAAACCCGAGACAATGGTGCCCGGAATGGATTTCAATGGATTCATGGTGATTTCCTGAGGGTTAGGGGTTGTTCATATAGTTGATTGTTTTAGTCGGGCATTAAGATAGGGCAGCGGCGATTTTTTATCAAGCCAGTAATGGTGGGGTAACAGTAGAAAAGACTGTTTCTCAGTGTGGTCGGTATGATAAAGACTCAATAAATTGGTCAGCATGTCCTTCGGTCGCCTCCGGGATTGAATGCCCGGCTTCGTAGCGCATGGCTGTTATGACCGGTATTGTTGATGTGGTTCGGGGTGTGATTATCGAGGCCAGGGCAAACTGTCCAGACGTCAGGTGGTGGCCTGTTCAAAATATTTTTTATCTGAGAACAATTTGAACAGGCCACTTCGTTGCAGATTGATTTTGGCGTGGAGACGTTTGTCCTTGCCGGATTTTTCGTGAACATCGCATCGCCGTCGTAGTGTAGTTGTGTAAAACATGGCGGCAGTTATGGCCGGATTGGTTGTTTTTTATTTGCTCATGGTCAGTGCCTGTTTAACGTTATCATTATTCAAGAGAAAATTTTCTAAATACACGCCCGGGAATAACTATGTGCGGCATATGTGGTGAATTACGTTTTGATGGCACAGCGCCGGAGCTGGCTCTCACGCAGCGCATGATGACGAGGCTGGAGCGTCGTGGACCGGATCATGGTGGCAGTTTCTCCGATGGTCCGGTGGCCCTGGGACATCGTCGCCTGTCGATTATCGATTTATCGGCGCACGCCAACCAGCCGATGGTGGATCAGGATTTACAGCTGGCGCTGGTATTTAATGGCACCATATACAATTATCCGGCGTTGCGGGTGCAACTGCAGGACAAGGGTTATCATTTTTTTTCCACCGGCGATACCGAAGTCATTTTGAAAGCCTATGCCGAGTGGGGTGCGGCCTGTGTGGAAAAGTTGCACGGCATGTTTGCGTTTGTAGTGTGGGATATGCGCAAGCAGCAATTGTTCATGGCGCGCGACCGCATGGGTATAAAACCGCTGTACTACAGCCTCGATAACAATCGTTTGTTATTTGCCTCCAATGTGCAGGCTCTGCTGGCAACCCATGATATCGACACTTCCATCAGTACAGTCGGTTTGCATCATCAGCTCACTCTGCATGCTGTTATTCCTGCACCGCATACCATTTTAAATGGCGTAAAAAAAATGCGCCCGGCGCATACACTGCATTTCAAAACGGATGGCAGTTACCACGAACAACGTTACTGGAATTTAAATGCGACGCGACCAAAAGAAAAACGCAGTGAACAGGAATGGATAGACGCTATCCACCAAAGTTTGAAAGCCGCGGTTGAAACCCACAAAACCGTTGCCGATGTGCCGGTGGGAGTGTTGTTGTCGGGCGGTCTGGATTCCAGTTTGCTGGTGGGTTTGTTACACGAAGCCGGTGTGGGTAATTTGCAAACTTTTACCGTGGGTTTTGAAGATCAGCCGGAAGAGAAAGGCAGTGAGTTTGAGTATTCCGATCCGGTGGTGGAGCGTTTCGGCACGCAACACCACAAATTCTTTATTCGCAACGATAAAGTCATTTCTTACTTGCCCGCCGCCATCAGCAATATGGCCGAGCCGATGGTGGGGCAGGATACGGTTGCGTTTTATATGTTGTCCGAGCAGGTTTCGAAACATATCAAGGTTGTGCAAAGCGGCCAGGGTGCCGATGAAGTGTTCGCCGGGTATTTCTGGTTTCCACCAATGCATGCGGCGACTAACGAAGACGATGTAACGCGTTTTTCCAGTCGTTATTTTGATCGTGATCATGATGAGTATTTACAAACCGTTGCGGCGCGTTTTCATGGCAAGGATTATTCATCGAATACAGTGAAAGAGTTGCTGCATGAGCCCGATGCTGATGAATATATTGACAGGGTATTGCGCATGGATGTCACGACACTGGTTGTCGACGACCCGGTAAAACGCGTCGATAATATGACCATGGCCTGGGGTCTGGAAGCGCGGGTACCGTTTCTGGATCATCAACTGGTGGAGCTGGCGGCGAGCATGCTGCCTGAGCTAAAGCTGCGTGATGGTGGAAAATATGTGTTGAAAAAAATTGCCCGCGGACTGCTACCGGATGCGGTGATTGATCGGCCCAAAGGTTATTTCCCGGTACCGGCATTAAAATTTGTGCGTGGCGAGTTTTTGCAGTTTATGCGGGATGCCCTGCTGAACGACACGGCGCGTCAACGCGGCCTGTTTCAACATGCCTATGTCGAAAAATTACTGGCAGAGCCGGAGAAGTATCACACCCGGTTGCAGGGTAGTAAGTTGTGGCATCTGGCCTTGCTGGAGATGTGGTTGCAACGGCATGTGGATAATTAACAGGATAAACTTTCGGACGATAACGACTAATTGATTAACAACCTCGTCGTTAGCAGGTGATTTGGCGCTCTTGAAAGTATTAGACTTTGTCCATATATAGGCACAACACCGAATTTCATATCAAGAGGTAATCCTATGGATGTCATGCAGCGTATAGATGAGGCCGTCAAGTCTCATAAAGTATTCCTTTTCATGAAGGGCACCCCGCAGTTTCCGCAGTGTGGCTTTTCCAGCCGAACCGCACAGGCTTTAATGCAATGTGGCCACGAGTTTGGCTATTGCAATGTGCTGGCCGATCCGGAAATCTTCCAGAATCTGCCGCGTTATGCCGATTGGCCGACATTCCCGCAGGTGTATATCGACGGTGAGCTGGTAGGCGGTTGTGATATCACGCTGGAGCTGATGCAGAAGGGTGAATTGCAGAAAATGATCGAGGCGGCACTGGCCAAATAAGCCATACCGCCCACAAAAAAGCCCGCCCGGTATCACAACCGGGCGGGCTTTTTTGTGGGTGTTTCAAAACACTATTTGATTACGGCCATTGGCCTTGGCCTGATACAGCTTTTCGTCGGCGCATTTGATGAGGTTTTGCACGGAGGGCTGCTGACCTTCGCCGCTGTAGAAACAAACACCAATTGAGGTGGTGATGCTCAATTCACCTGCTGCGGTTTTGAACGGCCGGGAGTTGATGCTGGAGAGCAGGCGATCAAGCGACGTGGATTTATAATTCTCGGGGTTGGTGTAATGCATGATGATGCCGAATTCTTCACCGCCCATGCGCGCTACCAGATCGGTGGGACGTACGGTGCGGCGAATGCGGCGGGTAAGGCCAACCAGAATTTCATCACCAACGTCATGGCCATAAGTGTCGTTGATTTTTTTGAAGTGATCGATATCGAGCATTACAAAACACACCCCGCCACGCCGTGAGGTGGCGTCCAGCAGGTGTTGTTCCAGCTGACGGCTGAGCAAACGGCGATTACCGGCACCGGTGAGAGGGTCGGTGAGAGCCATGTCTTCCAGGTGGCGTATGGTTTCTTCGAGCTGCTTGGAGGTTTCGAGTAAATCGTTTTGTAAAGAGGCGATACGCGCCGCGGCGTTAACGCGGGCTGCCAGCTCGTGTGGATTGGGCGGTTTACAAATGTAGTCGTCTACACCGCGGTTGAAGGCTTCAACCAGCGGCTCTATGCCTTCCTGGGCGGTGAACAGGATAATACCGGTATATTCGCCGCGTTCTTCATCCCGCTGGCGCAGGGTGTCGGTGAGCTGCAGGCCGTCCATTTCCGGCATGACCCAGTCGGCCAGTACCACATCGGCGTGTTTTTCTTCCATCATGCGCAGCGCCTGCAGGGCGCTGGAAGCGACGCGGATGTTAATGAATCCGGCTTTTTTCAGGGCGGCCTGTACCACCACGCGGCTGAACTGCATATCGTCAACAATAATGATTTCTACATCCTTGCTGGCCGTGATGGCTCGGGCGGGACGATCCTTTTTCATAGTGCTGTCGCTGCTTCTTTTGTCTTTTGCGGAACTCATGTGGCCCGATACTCAATGTTAGCTATAACAATATCTTATGTCTGGTATGTAACTTATTTGTAATCATAAATCAATGAAATAGCGACCAGTTGTTTAAGGTTCGTCACTTCCGGTTGTC
>JACPVK010000390.1 GCA_016191795.1 Gammaproteobacteria bacterium | reverse complement strand
GTCTATTGATTTTTCATTTTAAGGGTGCTTTTCTTCCGCTTTAGCTTTTGCAGTTTCTTTTGATTCTGTGCACCCCATAAGCGTTGCCTCGCAGAGTGGTGTTTGCTAAGGCGAAATGGCCATGGATGGCTATTTCTGTTTTGATGCGCAGGGGTGAGCAATATATTGCGAACGCCCACACACGGATGTGTGGGCTGGACTTCGAGCGAAGCATGGAATGCGTAGCGCTGAAGCGCATCAAAACGGCCTTGAAGCAAAAGTCACTCTGCGAGGGAAGCCCGAAGGGCCAGCGCGCCGGGGTGCATTTCTTTGGTTACTTTCTTTGTGCAAGCAAAGAAAGTGACTCGCTCAGCGAGAGCGAAATAAATCTTTCAGCGCCAGGTGCAACAACAGTAAACACACCAAACCTTCTACATTCCTGTGCACAGCGCGGGAATGATAAAAAGTTACCCGCCCGGCGCGGGTTGAATAAAGCTTGCAACGCCAAGTGCAAATTAAGTAAACAAGCCACTCCCGCTTACATTTCGTGCACAAAACAAATTAAATCACCAGTTCATGCCTGCTGTTGGTGCAATCCAACACCCAAAAAATCCCCCAAAGACGCATCACACCGTATTACTCCGTCATGGCACAAATGATGCAGCGATAAAACCAAGCCGGTAAATTCCCTGGTCGACCGGTGATGACGTTTTGTTCGCGCAAGCACTGGCGTCTCGTTATGAAGGCTCGTATTTCATTTCGAGACGTCCTTTTTAGGCGGGGTCGGAAATGGGTGCCGAAGCCAGAAATATTCAGCAGCAATTTACACCGTTAGAACACGATGTCATTGTGATTGGCACCGGGCCGGTTGGTATGCGTTTTGTTACGCAGTTTGCGCGCGCCAATACAACATCCCGGATTGCTATTTTTGGTGACGAGCCCTGGTTGCCGTATAACCGGGTGAATTTAACAGCCTTGCTGACCGGTGATATACGGGAAGATAAATTATATGTGTCATTTGACGCGGCGAAACATGCCAATGTCAGTTGTTATTACAATAATCGAATCGTGCAGGTTGATCGTCAATCCAGGGAAGTGATTGATAGTCAGGGTGTGCGCCATGGTTACGGCACATTAGTGATGGCAACAGGTTCCAGTCCTTTCATGCCCAATATTCCGGGTACGCAGCTTAATAATGTATTTAGCTTTCGTGATCTGAGTGATGCGCAGAAACTGATGGGTAGAATTGTGCGCTCACGACACACAGTCGTCATTGGCGGTGGCTTGCTGGGGCTTGAGGCTGCACGTGCCATGCATCGTTTTAATACAAATGTTACGGTGATTGAACACAGTATGTGGTTGATGTTCCGTCAGCTGGATCAACGAGCCGGGAGTTATCTAAAGCGACATATCGAGACATTGGGTATACATGTACGCACCAGTGAGCGTGTGCTGGAAATAATTGGATCGGATAAAGTACAGGGTGTTTTACTGGGCTCTGGCGAAACCATTGAATGCGATACCGTCGTCGTAGCGGCAGGCATCGTACCTAATTTGCAATTAATACGTAAAAGTGGTTTGTATTTTAGTAAAGGCATTCGAGTGAATGACCAAATGCAAACCAGTGATCCAAATATTTATGCCATAGGAGAGTGTGCCGAGCATCGTAAAAAAATATACGGTCTGGTTACGCCTGGTTATGAACAGGCGGATGTGTTGGCGTATAACCTTAACGGTGGTCGTGCGGAGTATGTGGGTTCCACTGCAACTACGTCTCTCAGGGTGCTTGATTATCCGGTGTTCAGTATGGGTGAAGTGGATTTACCGACACGCAGTCATGAAGAAATCAGATTTCAGGATCACCAAAAAGGAATTTATCGAAGATTATTTATATTACACGGTCGATTGCGTGGAGTGGTGGCGATAGGTGGCTGGTCAGGTATTGAGCGCCTGCAGGAAATGGTGGCCAGGCAGCGACGCATTTGGCCATGGCAAGTTAGTAAATTTAAAAAAACAGGCATTTTGTGGGCCGATGAGGAAGCCTGTAATGTCGTCTCCTGGCCAGGCCAGGCGGTGGTATGTCGTTGCACCGGCACGACGAGAGCCAATCTCGTGCAGGCAAAAAATAGCGGGGCGTGTAATGTGGATCAACTGGCACAGCTAACCGGGGCGTCTACGGTGTGTGGGTCCTGTCGACCACTGCTGGCGAATTTTGTCAGTGTGCAATCAGAAAAAAAATCTGATCTGATAGGGCGTGGTCTGCTTGTGCTATCAGTTATTGGACTGGTTGCATTGATGTACGTTTTGTCTCAAGCAAGCGGATGGTACGTTGAGGCGAGCCGTGGTTTGTATATTATGTTGACAATATGCGGCCTGGTTTTTGGCGGTGTACTGTTACATGAAGTCATCCGAATTTCCAACAGACGATGAGCTCTATATCTAAAATAAAATCTGATCAGTGGTTTTGTTTTGAGCTGTAGCTGGCACGCTCATTAAAATGGCAGCGCTATGATATATAGCGCGCCACCAGACCCAGTTTTGCCGCTGATTCAGGCAAGGGAATGCGAATCTGATAACCACCACCCGGTGCTTCATTCATGGCATTGCCGCGTAAATCTTCCATGTGTTCCAGCACGATGTTCACATTGCCACCTGGTTGTATCACTTCCAGTTTGTCACCCACACGAAATTTATTTTTAACGTCAATATCGGCCATGCCTGTAGCTTTGTCATAAGCCGTTACTTCACCTACAAATTGTTGCTGGTGGGCAATGGAATTACCTTCCATATAATTTTGATAATCCTGGGTGTGGTGACGCTCCAGAAAACCATCGGTGTAGCCACGGTTGGCGAGGTTTTCCAGTATGCCCAGCAGTTGCGGATTAAATTCCCTGCCGGCGAGTGCGTCATCAATCGCCATGCGATAACTTTGTGTGGTGCGCGCCACGTAATAATGTGATTTGGTACGGCCTTCAATTTTTAAACTGTCCACACCAATGTTCACCAGTTTGTGCACGTGTTCAATGGCGCGCAAATCTTTGGAATTCATGATGTAGGTGCCGTGTTCATCTTCCAGCACCGGCATCAGTTCACCGGGGCGACTTTTTTCTTCGAGAAAATAAACCTTGTCGGCCAGGGGATGGCGTTTCTGGTCGCCACAACTGGCCAGTTCCTGCGTTTTGTTAAACGATTCCATCGATAGCACGGAAGCCTTGGGAATAAATTTTCCCTCCGGTGCTTCAACCGCTTCGGTGGTTTTGTATTCCCAGCGGCAGGCATTGGTGCAGGTACCCTGGTTGGGATCACGGTGATTGAAATATCCGGATAACAGGCAGCGGCCGGAATAGGCAATACACAATGCGCCATGAACAAATACTTCCAGTTCTATGTCCGGGCATTGCTGGCGGGTTTCTGCAATTTCATCCAGCGACAGTTCACGCGATAAAATAATGCGTTCAATACCAACAGATTGCCAGAATTTGACCGCAGCATAATTAACTGTATTGGCCTGCACCGATAAATGTATCGGCATGTCGGGCCAGGTTTCGCGCACCATCATTATTAAACCGGGGTCTGCCATGATGAGTGCATCCGGTTTCATGTCGATCACCGGTTGCATGTCGCGTAGGTAGGTTTTTACCTTGCTGTTATGTGGCATGATATTGGAGGCAATAAAAAACTTTTTGCCTAATGCATGTGCTTCAGCAATGCCTATGGCGAGATTGTCTTCCAGAAAATCATTGTTGCGGACACGCAGGCTGTAACGTGGCTGGCCGGCATAAATAGCATCGGCACCATAGGCAAAGGCGTAACGCATATTGCGTAAGGTACCGGCTGGGGAAAGCAGTTCTATGTTTTTCATGGTTTATCTCGGGGAGAGTGCGCCTATTCTAACCGATGCAGGTGGTTCGGATTACAATGTCATTCATGTTGAATTTATTGCATAACATCTGGCTGGTGTACCTGGATACAGCATTCTGGCTGTTACTGGGTTTACTGGCCGCCGGGCTGGTCAAGGCCTATATCCCCGCGAATGCCATGCAGCGTTGGCTGGGTGGGCGAGGTCTGTCGGCTATCACGCGTGCGACGCTGTTCGGTGCGCCTTTACCCCTGTGCTCCTGTGGCGTGTTACCGGCAGCTCTGGGTTTGAGACGCAGCGGAGCATCAAAGGAAGCGACGGTGGCTTTTCTGATCGCTACCCCGGAAACCAGTATTGATTCCGTTGCGGTGACCTATGCCCTGTTGGGGCCGGTGATGGCGGTCTATCGTCCGCTGGCTGCGCTGGTCACTGCGGTGGTGGCGGGGCTGTTAACGGCCTGGGTGGATGATGAGCCTGCCACGGTGGTTCCGACTCAGGCTGCAGCCTGTTCTGGCAATACTGGATGTTGTGCCGGAAAAACGCCAGCCAGTGAGGCCAGCTGTTGTGCGCCACAAACTACCGATTGCTGCGCAAAACCCGTCGTGCCGGCCGCCAGATGGTTACAGGCTGTGAAATTTGCCGGTGGTGAATTGCTCGATGATATTTCTAAATGGCTGGCCATCGGCATTGTGATCGCGGGGGTAATCGCCACCGTGATTCCCCCCGGCTGGCTGGCGCAATGGGGTGGTGGATTACCGGCCATGCTGGTGATGCTGGCTGTGGGTATACCGATGTATATCTGCGCCACGGCTTCGACACCGGTGGCAGCGGGTCTGTTAATGGCAGGGGTATCACCGGGTACGGTGCTGGTATTTTTATTGGCAGGGCCTGCCACCAATGTGGCGGGTTTAATACTGGTACGCAAGGAACTGGGCATGAAAACGACCGCGGCCTACCTCGCGGGTATTGCTGGGGTAAGCCTGGTGATGGGTCTGCTACTGGATGCCCTGATTGTTAACTTTGGCTGGCAAGTCCAGGCTACGCCCGGTATGGCGCAGGACTTGTTGCCAGAAATGCTGGTTTATATGAGTGCTGGTTTATTGTTGTTACTGGTCGTTCCGCGAATCAGAAATACCTTGATGCCGGTATTTGCCCGATAAACCTTGTGTAAAGTCTCACTTGTATTCCGTACCTGCTTGATTTGTATGCTGTACTTCTCGCAAAAAGTGCTATTATCTTGAGCAGCGTAGTGGGTAGCCATACAGAATCGGTAAACGAGGAAATTAGAATGACTTTAAAAAATAAATTCCAGCTAGTCGCAATGGCAGCCCTGTTGAGTGTTGCCGGTACGGCATTGGCTGGTAAACAGGGCATCAGTTTTTATGGTGGTTTGGGTTTGTCTGCTGTCCTGCCATCAGAGGTTGACGGATTCGAATATGATCCGGCTGCGGCGGGTAGTGCTTTTGTGGCCATCGAAGAAGATGGCTTTTCACTGTAGTATACCGGGCTGGCAACGCTGAAAACCGGCACCAATAATTCCAGCACGGAATACGCCATGAGCGGCGGCGTAGGCTCGTTGGGTTATCGTACACTGGAGAGTCGCAGTGGC
>JACPVK010000067.1 GCA_016191795.1 Gammaproteobacteria bacterium | reverse complement strand
CGCTCCTGGTTAAACCCGGTGGACAATGCCTGGTCGGTACATATCCGTGATCGCGATTGCCCATTGCTCTTTACCAATGGCAAGGGTGCGTCGAAACAGGCCGCACTGGCCAGTGCGCTGGGTGAGTTTATTGAACGACTGAGCTGCAATTATTTCTGGTCACATTATTATCTGGGTGAATCGATTGCTGAGCGCGGATTCACGCATTACCCGCAAGAGCAATGGTTTAAACCGCAAGACGATAACGGCACCTGGCCGAATGAAATTCTCACAACTGAGTTACACCGTTTGTATAATCCCGAAGGCAACATCGATGCCAGCATGCTGGTTGATATGAATTCCGGCAATATAGAAGCCGGTATCTGCGCCATTCCCTATATTCGCCAACGTGACGAACAATGTGTGTGGTTTCCGGTGAACATTATCGGTAATTTGTATGTGAGCAACGGTATGTCAGCAGGCAATACCCTGGCCGAAGCACGCACCCAGGCACTGGCAGAAATTATTGAGCGTCACGTTAAATTTCGCATTATCAGCGAAGGCATTTGTTTACCTGATGTGCCGGAAAATATTATTGCACGTTATCCGCACATTGCAGCAGGCATTAAAGGCTTGCGCGATGCGGGCTTTGGTATTTTAGTGAAAGACGCTTCGCTGGGTGGTCAATACCCGGTAATGAATGTGACGCTGCTCAATCCGCACGACCAGGGTTGCTTTGCCAGTTTTGGCGCACATCCGCGTTTTGAAATTGCACTGGAACGTTCACTCACCGAGTTACTGCAAGGCCGCGCGCTGAATGCATTAACCGGTTTTCCAGAACCCGGATTCGATCTGGATGAAATAGCCAGCTCACAAAACATTGAAAGCCACTTTGTAGACTCCAGCGGCATCATCGGCTGGCAGTTTCTTGGCAACACACCGGATTATGAATTTAACGACTGGCAGTTTAGCAACACGACGGAAGAAGATTATGCGTGGCTGGTAAATAAAATTCACGCCGACGGCCACGATATTTATATTGCCGACTTTACTCACCTGGGTGTTTACGCCTGCCGCATTATCGTACCCGGGATGTCGGAGATTTATCCAGTGGATGACCTGAAATGGGAAAACAACAGCGTTGCCAACATCATACGCCCGGCCATTTTGCATCTCACCGAGCTAGATGATGACGCTTGCGTCGAACTGCTCGACAACCTGAATGAACTTGACCTCGATGAGCAACGCCCGGTTGCGGCCTTAATTGGCCTGGCTGCCGATGTTGGTTCATTCTGGCATGATTTGCGAGTAGGTGAATTAAAAACCCTGCTGGCACTCGCCATTGGTGATGAAGATGCCATACGCGAAGGTTGCGGATGGGTACGCCATTTCGGGCAAGTGAACACCCAGCGCAGCAAGGTCTACCGATGCATGGAAAGTCTGCTCAATCTGGAAAATGACGTATCGTACAGTGATTCACTAACACACCTCTACGGCGCCGAGACGTTGCTACAGGCACAGGCCATGCTCAATGGTGAACAACGTTTTTTCGAACTCGATTCTCCTGGTACGCAGCTCAAGGGATGCGATATGCACCAGCGCTTGCTGACAGCTTATGAAAAACTGCATGCAGGCCAGGCTGATTAATGTAATGGGACAGTGCGCAGTTATAAGGTGACACGATTACTGTAAATAAATATTATTTTAAATTATTTACTTTGTATCTTCGCGGCAGATATTCATTTTTTAAAGTCATATTAAACTCCCGCCATTTCAAATCACTAACATTCGCATACCGGGATTTTTTCCCGATTCAACACCTGTGCACTCGCTCATTAAGGAATACAGGCCCACAATATTGGCGCGACTCTTACGATTAATAATATATTTCAACAACTTATACATAATCATTCGAAATACATCAGCCACCATACAAATTTTGTCATTACATGCATACTTGATACATATCAACAATTCATATCATCTTCAACGTAGTATTTTTTTGCAGACAGTGCACTACATGGCATTGGAATAATCTTGTGCAGATTTGTCGTTTAAATGAGAATCATTATTCATATGACACGGATCGCGCTGCGCACAGACGTATCACATACCCATTAAGACAAAAGGCACTCAATTTAGTAAATATCGAACCCGTTCACAATAACATGCTGAAAGGGGTTTCATTATTAAGCTGTAATTACATTACAAAAAAAGTAAAGGAGTAATTCACATGCAAGCATCCAGTCCTGATCCATCCGCGTCGCATTTCATACGCTCGTTACTCAAACGTTATTTTTTATTATTGATATTGCTGCCCGGGCTGAGCCTGGTCAGTATAAATGTTTATGCACTGGGGGCAAAACCGGTATCGCCCGAAGGTGCCAGAGCACATGCCGGCATTACAGAATATAAAGGGCCTGAAACCTGCGTGGCCTGCCATGAAACACAGGCACAGCAAATGCACCTCTCTGTGCATTACCAGCAAACCGGCCCAACGCCCAATGTTCCCAATATTTTTGGCAATGCCGGTAAAAGCGAAGGCGCCTTCAATACCTATTGCGGCTCCATTCGAACTTCACCGTTTTTTACCTGTGCGGGTTGTCATGTAGGCAATGGCATACCGCCCTCACCTGTTATGACCAGTGAACAACTCAATAACATCGATTGCATGATGTGTCATCAGGATAAATATGCGCGCAAGGGTGCACCGCCATATCAGGATTATGAAGTCACAGGCAGTGATGGTAATCCGACAACCATTTCCATTCCCATCGATGAAACGTTCCGCTTTATGCCCGATGAAGAAAAAATGGGCATATCCATATTGCAAGCAGCGCAAACTGTTCACCCCACTACACGTACGACCTGCCTGCGCTGTCATGCCGGTGCTTCCGGCAGCGATGGGGGAAAACGTGGTGACTTGTCATCGGTGACCATCAATCCGCCCAGATCATCGGATATTCATATGAGTCCACAGGGTAAAAATATTGTCTGCGCTGATTGCCATGATGCAGGTAATCACAAGGTTATGGGACGCGGCCTGGACTTGCGAGCCAATGATGTTCCGCAAAGACTCACCTGCGCCAAGTGTCATAACGAAAAACCGCATCAGGATAGCAGTACTATTGCCAGTCTTGATAATCACACCACGCGCGTGGCCTGCCAGACATGTCATATACCGACTTACGCCAAAGACATCAGTACCGAAATGGCACGCGACTGGACGGTACCTCATTTTTCACCCAAAGCCTGCAGTGGTCGTGGCGGCTGGTTACCGTATGAAACCCGTCAAAGCAACGTCATACCTGCCTATCGCTGGTTTGATGGCACCAGTCAGGTGTATGTGCTGGGCCAGATACCCACTACCAATGCCAGTGGCGAAAAAGAATTTGGCGTACCTAATGGCGGTGTAAACACGGCAGGTGCAAAAATTTATCCGATGAAGGAGCACCGCTCGGTTTCAGCACAACATGATGCAACCGGGCTTATGGTGCCGCATTCCACCTTCACCTTCTTTACCACCAGCAGTTTTGATAAGGCGGTGCGAGATGGCATGAACCAGGAAGGCATGCTGGGTAGTTACAGCCTGGTTAATGTGCACACCTATCAAACCATTAATCACGGCGTGGAAGATGAAGATAACGCACTGCGCTGCCGTGACTGCCACGCGGCATACAACAACAATGTCACGCCTTCACGTATAAACCTGAAAGCAAATCTTGGCTATGCACTCAAAGCCAGCACCAGCCAGCTTTGCGTGAGTTGCCACAGCAGAAAAGAAAACAAGGGATTTGAAGTTATACACGTCAAGCACGTTAAGGATAAAAAAGTCGACTGCTCGCTGTGCCATAACTTTACCAGGCCAGAACGTGGACTGATTACTGATATTAGTCGTTTGAAAGACGATTAAACAGTTGATCATTAGTATGAGCCAGGGTATGACATGCCCTGGCTTTTTTATGGATACGTAAAAATCTGTTCGATAGTTAAAATCACTAATGTTAACTCCACTCATACATGTAATGTTTTTTCGCAAGAGAACAATATTTATAGTGCCGACATTAATTTAGTATTGCCAAGCCGATATTCTGAAGGCGAAATACCTACACGTCTTTTAAACATTCTGGTGAAATAGGAATGATCCAGAAATCCTACAGCAAAACTGACATCACCGACAGACAGCATTGAATTATTCAGTAACTCACATGCTTTATCGAGACGATAATTGACAAGATAGGTTCTGAAAGTGACACCTAATTCACGCTTGAACGCACGACTGAATTGATATTCAGATATCAGACAGGTTTTAGCCAGCTCTGCTATGTATATTTTTTCGTGATAGTGATTTTCCACGTACTGAATGACATTCGATGTGGTACATTTCATGACGCTATTACGATCCGTTGTTACCCTGTCCCATATCAGCTGTTGCGG
>JACPVK010000366.1 GCA_016191795.1 Gammaproteobacteria bacterium | reverse complement strand
AGTACTAATTGGACACCCACCCTAGTGTCCCCCACCGTAGTGTCCTTAACTTTTGACACAGAGGCGCAGAGGCGCAGAGGTTTATAATAGAAGTGTTGTCTGTCCTCTGTGTCTCTGTGCCTCCGTGTCGAAAGCTTTCGGATGTTGATGTAGAGAGCCCGCCTCAACAGTCAGGCAGAATACGGTTCCCGAGCCGGTCAGGCTTGTTTTATCCGCTCCCGGCCTGTAAAATCCGCCGCCTCCCGGCCCCTCGGCCGCGAGTTTTATTTCCACTAACCCTTGCTCCACCTGACGTTTGGGGGGCAATTACCGAAAGGGGCGTTTATGCGTCATTATGAAATTGTATTTCTGGTACATCCGGACCAGAGCGAACAGGTCACTGCGATGGTCGAGCGTTATCGCGGCATCATCGAATCCAAGGGCGGCAAGATTCATCGCCTGGAAGACTGGGGCCGTCGTCAGCTGGCTTATCCCATACTCAAACTGCACAAGGCACATTACGTGTTGATGAACGTTGAGTGCGGCGCTGAAGAAATGGCCGAGCTGGAAACTGCCTTCCGCTTTAACGATGCGGTACTGCGTAATCTCATCATCAAGACCGACGGTCCTGTGACGGAAGCGTCACCGCTGGTTAAAACCGATGAGAAAGAAAAGCCGCAGCGTCCACGCCGCAGCGAATTCGCTGAAGAAGTCGTTGAAGTCGACTCAGAAGATTAATCATTCCATAGTCCGGATTACTGGAGAAAGAACATGTCATCATATTTCCGTCGTAAAAAATATTGCCGCTTCACTGCCGAAGGCATCACCCAGGTTGATTACAAAGATATCGACCTGCTGAAAAATTTCATTACTGAAACCGGCAAGCTGGTTCCGGCGCGCGTAACAGGCACTAAAGCCCGTTATCAGCGTCAGCTGACCACCGCTGTTAAACGTGCCCGTTTCCTGGCCCTGCTGTCGTACTGCGACCAGCACTAAGCTTTTTTAAAGCTGCCACTGCAACCTTATATAGAGGCTCTAAAGATGGACGTTATTCTGCTTGAAAAAATTGATCGCCTGGGCACCCTGGGTGACATCGTTAAAGTTAAACCGGGTTTTGCCCGTAATTTCCTCCTGCCTACCGGCAAGGCCAAGATGGCTAATGAAGCCAATATCAAGGAACTGGAAGTACGCCGTGCCGAACTCGAAGCCAGGGCTGCCAAGCAGCTGGCCGAAGCCGAAGCTCGCAAGGCCAGGCTCGACGGTTTTGCTGTTAGCCTGACTGTTAAGTCCGGTGCCGAAGGCAAGTTGTTCGGTTCGGTGGGTACCCACGATATCGCTGAAGCGGTTACCGCGGCTGGCCAGAAGCTTGAGAAGAAAGAAGTGCGTATGCCCAATGGCGCTATCCGCCTGGCGGGTGTCTATGACATCGAATTGCATTTGCATACCGATGTTAACGCCACCATCAAGCTCACGGTTATTGGCGAAGAATAAGTTGAAGTAGCAAGGGTAAAGTAGCAGGTAGCAAGGTAAAAGCGGCTACCTGTATTTTAACTCCAGGCTTTAACGACAAAGGGGAGCAATCGCTCCCCTTTTTTATTTGTGTTTGAGCTTGTTATCCGTTTTTTGAGGTGGCAAGCTGACAGCACTTTTTATATTCTGATGTCCTATGTCTGACTCTATTGCCTACACACCAGACCGCCCTCGATCCATCGATACCCACGGTCTTAAGATCCCGCCACACTCCATTGAAGCCGAGCAATCGGTGTTAGGTGGTTTGATGCTGGATAACCGTGCCTGGGAACATATTGTTGACCGGCTCAGCGAAACCGATTTTTATCGCCGTGAACATCGTTTGATCTGGCGCGCCGTGGCGGCGCTGGAGGCCGAGACCCAGCCGTTTGATCTGGTTACCCTGTCCGAAGAACTGGAGAAAACCCACGAGCTGGATGCCGCCGGCGGCCTGGCGTATTTAGGCAAGCTGGTCAAGGAAACCCCCAGCGCGGCCAACATTCGCGCCTATGCCGACATCGTGCGCGAGCGTTCGGTGTTGTGCCAGCTCATTGAAGTGGGCACCGACATTGCCGGCAGCGCCTACAACCCGGAAGGCCGCAACAGCAAGGAGTTGCTCGACGAAGCCGAACGCAGCGTATTCCAGATTGCCGAGCAGGGTGCCCGCACTGGCAAGGGTTTTGTGGATATCCGCAAGCTGCTCAACAGCACCGTGGTGCATATCGACAAGCTGTTTGAACTGGGCGGTACCATTACCGGCGTGTCCACCGGCTTTACCGATTTTGACGACAAGACCACCGGCCTGCAAAAAGGTGACCTGGTGATTGTGGCCGGGCGTCCGTCCATGGGTAAAACCACGTTTGCCATGAACATTGCCGAAAATGCCGCCATCGGCGAAAAGAAATCGGTGGCCGTGTTCAGTATGGAAATGCCGGCCGAGCAACTGGCCATGCGTATGATCGCTTCACTCGGTCGTATCGATCAGAAAAACCTGCGTACCGGCCAGCTGAATGACGAAGACTGGCCACGCATTACCTCGGCGGTGGCCATACTTTCGGAAGCCAAATTATTTGTCGACGACACGGCTGCCCTGTCGCCGGGCGAGTTACGCGCCCGAGCCCGTCGATTAAAGCGCGAGCATGGTCTGGACCTGATCGTGGTCGACTATTTGCAGTTGATGCAGGTGCCCGGTGGCGGTGAAAACCGCGCCACCGAAATTTCCGAAATCTCGCGCGGATTAAAAGCCCTGGCCAAGGAACTGGAAGTACCGGTGATTGCCCTGTCGCAGTTGAACCGCAGTCTGGAACAGCGTCCCAACAAACGCCCGGTGATGTCGGATTTGCGTGAATCGGGCGCCATCGAGCAGGACGCCGATTTGATTGTGTTCATCTACCGCGATGAAGTCTACAACCCGGAAAGTCCGGACAAGGGCACCGCCGAAATCATTATCGGCAAACAACGTAACGGCCCCATCGGCATGAGCCGCTTAACCTTCCTCGGCCGTTACACCAAATTCGAACATTACATTCCCGAAAGTTACGCCGCTGAAGGCTTCGAGTGATCAGGCAGGCACGGGCAAACATAGATTATTCAGCGCTGCTGCATAATTTTCAGCGGGTACGCCAGTTAGCACCAAACAGTCGCGTGATGGCGGTGATCAAAGCCGATGCCTACGGCCATGGCATGGTGAGTGTGGCGAAGCATTTGCCACAGGCGGATGCGTTTGCGGTGGCCTGTCTCGAAGAAGCTGTTGCCCTGCGCAAGGCGGGCATTAACCAGCCCGTTACCGTGTTGCAGGGGTTTAATCATCGCGACGAACTGTCTCAGTTTGCTACGCTGAATTTGCGCCCGGTGGTGCACCAGGTCTGGCAGGTTTCCGCACTGGAGTCCTTCATCGGAAAAATTTCCCCCTGGCTGAAGGTCAATACCGGCATGGGGCGACTGGGTGTGGCCATGGAACAGGCCGTGCCGTTGTGGTCACGATTAAAGGCCTGTGAAGCGGTGACAGACATGGGGCTCATGAGTCATTTCGCCAATGCCGACGAACCCGATCACGCCATTAATCAACAGCAAATCAATTCCATTCAGCAACTGGCAAAACAATTGTCAGCACCGCTGAGCATGGCCAACTCGGCCGGCATTATTAACTTCCCGCAGATCCATGCCGACTGGGTACGTCCCGGCATCATGCTGTATGGTTCATCGCCCACGCGCAAACACAGTGCGCTGGAACTCGATTTACGCGCGGTCATGAGTGTCTCGACACAACTCATAGCGATTAACTGGT